>JAHEGQ010000101.1 GCA_024645025.1 Sphingomonadaceae bacterium | reverse complement strand
TACCGCCCGGAATCGCGCCCCAGCGCGTCGACCAGCAAATCCGGCCCCAGCGCCGATCCGCCAATGCCAATATGCAGGATATGGCGGATTTCCCCCAAAGCGCCGGCCTCAATCGCCTCGATCAGCGCGCGCATCCGGCTGTGCAACTGTTTTGACAGCGCAACGGCATCGGCGGCCCCTTCTCCCCGTTCGGCGGTATGTTCGGCCGCGCGCTGTTCTGTTGGGTTGGCAATCCGCCCAGCGAATAAATCATCGCGACGCTGGTCCAATCCTGCGCCCTGAAGTGCAGCGACAAACTGACCAACCAAAACAGGTGTTAAATGGGTTTTTGAAAAATCAAAAAATATGCCCTGTTCATTCAGGCTCAGCGCCGCCACGCGGTGCGGGTCGCTTGCAAACAGATCAGCCAGTTGGGGCTGATCCATGTCCGTCAAAAAGGGAAAACGCGCACTGGAACCCGTCATGTGATCTCCTGTTGGTTGCGGCTTGTGCTTGACGGGGGAACGGCATCAACGCACAGCAGTTGAATGAGCGATACACAGATTGAGCCCACGCCGAAAGCTGACGCGGGCGTCAAGCACATGACGCGGTCTGAAGCCCGCGAATTTTACGTTTTTCTGGCGAAGCTTGCGCTGTTCGTCCTGATCTTGCGCAGCTTCATCGCGGCGCCGTTCAGCATCCCTTCGGAATCGATGCTGCCGCGGCTGTTGGTGGGGGATTATCTGATCGTCGGAAAATGGCCTTATGGCTATTCCCGCCATTCGCTGCCCTTTTCGGTGCCGCTGATCCCGGGCCGGATTTTTTCAACCTTGCCCGAACGCGGGGATGTGGTTGTTTTCAAGGCCCCACCCAGCAATAAGGTTGATTATATCAAGCGCGTGATTGGCTTGCCCGGTGACCGCATCCAGATGCGGGCGGGGCAATTGTTTTTGAACGGCAAAGCCATACCCAAAACCCGCCAGCCTGATCTTGTGGTTCCGACCAGCCCGAACACCCATTGTTTTGCCCCAGAATTTGAACGTGCTGATCCAAGCGGCGGCAGTGCCTGCCATTATCCGCGCTATCAGGAAACGCTGCCCAATGGCCGCCAGTATAATGTGTTGGACTTGGCGGACAGTCCCGCTGACACGACCGATGTCTACACGGTGCCAGCCGGCCATCTCTTCATGATGGGTGATAATCGCGACAATAGCCTTGATAGCCGTTTTCCAGCAGAATTGGGGGGCGGGATTGGTTTTGTCCCGGTTGAAAATCTTGTCGGCAAGGCCTTGTTTACCGTGTTCTCAACCGACGGATCGGCCAATTGGGTTCTGCCTTGGACATGGTTTACGGCGGCGCGTTGGCAGCGGATCGGCGAGGGATTTTGAGCGAGTTTTCCGATTGGATCCGCGCGGTATTTGGCGTCTCCCCCAAGGATGAGGCGCTCTATGCACGCGCGCTCACCCATGGCAGCCACGGCACGCAAACCTATGAACGGCTGGAATTTCTGGGCGATCGGGTTTTGGGTTTGGTGATTGCGGACTGGATCTACGCCCGTTTCCCAAATGACAGCGAAGGCCAGTTATCCCCCCGGTTCAACAATCTGGTGTCGGGGGAAACCTGCGCCGAAGTGGCCCGCACGCTGGGCCTTGCCGCGCGTTTGCGGCTGGGCAAGCAGGCCTTGGACGATGGCGCTTATGACAGCGACAATGTGTTGGGCGATGCGGTTGAGGCGCTGATCGGCGCGGTCTTTCTGGAACATGGGCTGGATGCCGCGCGGCACTTTATCCATACCCATTGGGAACCGATCTTCCACGTTCAGCGCACCGCGCGCCGGCACCCAAAATCAGAATTGCAGGAATGGGCCGCTGCGCATAACCGCCGCGCGCCTGTGTATGAAGTTGTCGAGCGGACGGGACCGCATCATGCCCCTCGCTTTCGGGTTCGGGTTTCGCTGGGCTCTGCCGGTGAGGCCGAAGCGGATGGCAAATCAAAGCAAGATGCAGAAACCCGGGCGGCGGCCGCCCTGTTGGAAAAGGTAACGTCATCATGACGCAGAAATGCGGCCTCGTCGCGATTGTGGGCGCCCCCAATGCGGGCAAATCGACGCTGGTGAACGCACTGGTTGGTCAAAAAGTCGCCATTGTCAGCCCCAAGGCCCAAACCACGCGGACGCGGTTGATGGGCATTGCCCTGCACGGCGACACGCAAATGATGCTGGTCGACACTCCCGGTATTTTTGAACCTAATCGGCGGCTAGATCGCGCCATGGTTCAGGCCGCTTGGGGCGGCGCGCAGGATGCGGATCTCATTCTCTTTGTCGTCGATGCCAAGGCCGGGCTTGGCGCCAAGGTGGAGCGGATTATTGAAGGATTGCGCGCACGCCCTGAACCCAAAATGCTGGTCCTGAACAAGGTCGACATTGCCGCAAAGGATAAGCTGCTGGTTCACGCCGACCGGCTGACCCAAGCGCTTGATTTTACGGATGTCCTGATGATCAGCGCGGAAACTGGCGATGGCCTGCCCGCATTGAAAGAGCGGATTGCCAGCTATCTGCCCGAAGGGCCGTGGCATTTCCCCGAAGATCAGGTCAGCGATGCAACGGATCGGATGACCGCAGCGGAGATCACACGCGAGCAGCTGTACCTGCAACTGCATGCAGAGCTGCCCTATGCAACCGCGATTGAGACCGAAAAGTACAGCGAACGCGACGACGGCTCAGTGGAAATCCATCAGCAGATCAAGGTCGCCCGCGATAGCCAAAAGGCGATTGTGCTGGGCAAGGGCGGCGCACGGCTAAAGCAGATCGGCTCTGCCGCGCGGGCGGAAATTGCCAAATCCTTGGGCTGTAAGGCCCATTTATATCTGCACGTGAAGGTGGATCCCAAATGGGATGAAGACCGCGGGCTCTATCGGGATATCGGGCTGGACTGGGTCGACTAAACTTCAGCCAGCAGGTCATCGACCCAAGCAGGCACCAAATCGGTTGCGCGGCCCATGCGCGATGCGTGGAAGAAGATGCTGCCCTGCGACGGGTCGAGGTTCAGTTCCAGCGTCCGGGCGCCGAAATGGCGTGCGGACTGGACAAAACCCGCCGCGGGATAAACCGCGCCGGACGTGCCGATAGACACGAACAGATCACATTGGCTCAAGGCCCGATCAATCATGTCGAGATGATAGGGCATTTCACCAAACCAAACGATATCAGGCCGCAAACTGGGCGCCCTGCAGGTTGGACAGGCCGGGCGATCGCCCAGCGCGCCTGTCCAACGGTGCCGCGCGTCGCAGCTTGTGCACCATGCAGACATCAGCTCTCCATGCATATGGCATAGCCGCTGTGCGCCGGCGCGTTCGTGCAAATCGTCAACATTCTGGGTGACAAGCAACACATCGCCCGGCCAAGCCTGATCCAGTCGCGCCAGCGCGTCATGCGCGGCATTGGGCATGGCTTTTTGGGCCGCCGCGCGCCGTTTGTCATAAAAGTCCAGAACCAGTGCCGGATCGCGCGCAAACGCCTCGGGCGTCGCGACATCGTCCACGCGATGGTTTGCCCATAACCCATCAGAAGACCGAAAGGTTTCCAGTCCGCTTTCAGCACTTATGCCAGCCCCGGTTAAAATCACGATATTGCGTGGATTTTTCATGGATTCTTCTATGCGGGGGCCGAAACATCACCGCAAGTCGGATGGCTTGTCCGGCAGGGCCGAATGGCTCTATGACGTCGAAATGGGCTGCAAAGGATGGTCCATTTTGGGGGACAGAAGATGACGGGCATCGGCATTATCGGCAGCAAGGGCCGCATGGGTCAGGCGATTGCAGCGGCGGCCGCGATGGCTGATCTGGAGATTGCTGGCGGGATTGATGCCGGGGAAGATGTGGCGAGTTTGGCCCAAAAGGCTCAGGTTCTCATCGATTTTTCATCCCCCAAGGCATTGCTTGGCAATTTGGGGGCCGCTGTGGCAGCAGGAAAGCCGATCTTGATCGGGACCACCGGTCTGGAGGTGGACCATCACCGCGCCATTGACGATGCCGCGGTTCATGTCCCGGTGCTTCAAACTGGCAATACATCGCTGGGCGTCACTCTGCTGGCCCGGCTGGTCCAACAAGCGGCTGCCGCTTTGGGCCCGGATTGGGATATTGAAATTGTTGAAATGCACCACCGCATGAAGGTGGATGCTCCATCCGGCACGGCGCTTCTGCTGGGGGAAGCCGCCGCGCGTGGGCGTGGGATAGATCTGGCCCGGCACAGCGAACGTGGCCGCGATGGCCAGACGGGCGCGCGGGCGCATGGTGCAATTGGCTTTGCAGCCCTAAGGGGTGGCAGCGTGGCCGGTGATCATGACGTGATCTTTGCCAGCGATGATGAGCGTATCGAGCTGATCCACCGTGCTGAAAACCGCACCATCTTTGCCCGCGGCGCGCTGAAGGCAGCGCAATGGCTGCAGCGTCAGCCTGCCGGACGTTATACAATGGATCAGGTCTTGGGCCTTTAGGCTATGAAAAAGGCTGATATTTTTGAATTTTACCGCCGCTTGGCGGAAGATAATCCCGCACCAGAGACGGAATTGGCCTATGGCAATGACTATCAGTTGCTGGTCGCAGTTGTGTTGTCGGCGCAAGCAACCGATATCGGCGTCAACAAGGCCACCCGGGCGTTGTTTGAAACGGTCAAAACCCCGGCACAGATGATCGCGCTGGGCGAAGACGGCCTGAAACAGCACATCAAGACAATCGGCCTGTTCAACGCCAAGGCCAAGAACGTGATCGCCCTTTCCGACATTCTGGACCGCGATTATGGCGGCGCCGTCCCAGCAGATCGCGACATTCTGGAAAGTCTGCCCGGCGTGGGCCGAAAGACCGCCAATGTCGTGATGAACACGGCCTTTGGTGCCGAGACATTTCCAGTGGACACCCATATATTTCGTGTAGGTAACCGCACCGGCCTCGCCAAAGGCAAGACACCGCTCGCCGTTGAAAAGCAGCTCGATAAAAAGACCCCTGCCCCGTTTCGCCTTGGCGCGCATCATTGGTTGATCTTGCATGGGCGCTATATCTGCAAGGCGCGCGCGCCGGAATGCTGGCGATGCCCCGTGGCCGATCTCTGCACGTTCAGGCCCAAGTCAGAATTGCCTGCTAAACTAGCGCGCGCAGCTGGGGTAAAAGACCCCAAAAGGCAAGGAGGTGCAGCATGAAGAAAGTTGCTCTTACAGGGCTGGTCGGCATCTGTGTGATGGGAAGCGCGGCGCAGGCCCGCCAGCAGCAGCCCGTGCCAGAGGCCACGCCAATTGGCAAAGCACAGGATTGCATCCAGATCAATCAAATCATGGAAAGCCGGGTGCGCAGCGATCGCATCATCCGTCTGACGGGCAAAAAATGGGTGCGCAATACCCTACCCTATAGCTGCCCCTCGCTCGGCTTTGAAGAAAAGTTCAGTTATCAGACGTCCACCAGCCAGCTTTGCTCGGTCGATACGATTGCTGTCCTGCACAGCATGGGGGGCGGCCTTCAGGAAGGGGCCCATTGTGGCCTTGGCACGTTTCAGCCGGTAGAATTGCAGAAGATGCCCCACAAATAATCCCGCTTAGGGGCTGGCAGCGCCCGCTTGGCTTTGCTAGGGCCGCTGCAACGCACCCATAGCTCAGCTGGATAGAGCGCTGCCCTCCGAAGGCAGAGGCCAGAGGTTCGAATCCTCTTGGGTGCGCCATTCCTCCTAAATCCGGTTGGCCAAATCCGGTTGGCCA
>JAHEGQ010000099.1 GCA_024645025.1 Sphingomonadaceae bacterium | reverse complement strand
GAACAGGGGCTGTTGGCGAGCGTTGGCAAGGCGGAACGCGGTCCGGCTGCGACCGAAAGCATCAAAAAGCACAAATCGGCCTATCTGATGGCGGTCGGGGGGGCGGCCTATCTTGTGGCCCGCGCGATCAAGGGCGCCAAGGTTGTTGGTTTTGAAGACCTTGGCATGGAGGCAATTTACGAATTCGACGTAAGAGATATGCCGGTGACAGTTGCGGTCGACAGCCAGGGCGAGAATGTTCATGTGACAGCGCCCCTTGTCTGGCGCAAAAAGATCGCGGACGAAAAGCTGCTTCAAAAAACCTGAGCGGCACAGCGCAGCGGCGTTCACCACGTCAAGATACCGGACGTTAAGGCCTTTTGGACAAAGGCGACGTCAGGTTCTTGGCGGGGCAGGACATGAACGAAAAACCTATTCCCAAACGCGTCCAAACCCAGACGCGCATTCTGAATTACGAAAAAGAACTGAAAAAACTGCTCCGCGGCCAATTGGAAAAGGTCGAGCCGGGTCTTGTCGCGGACGATGGCGGACGCGAAAGGGCCGTTGCAACTGGGCGGATCGACATCACCGCGCGCGATGCGCAGGGTCATTATGTTGTTATTGAACTTAAAGTCGGGCCATGCCCGGTCGGCGCGATCGAGCAGGTGCTGGGCTATTCCAGCGATCTGGAGGAAGAAACGGGAACCCGCTGCCGCGCGGTTTTGGTCGCGTCGGAATTTTCGGATCGGCAGCGCGCGGCGGCCAAGCGCATTCAGGATATTAATTTGCTGACGTATCGGGTGGAGCAGATGCAGGTCAGCCAACCGTCCCGAGCGACGTCGGACTAATTTTTGGCGCCGTTGGGGGAGGGGCTTGCAATTCAGACCGAATCAATCTAATTAAGTCTTCGCGGGCCGGGCCCCTCTGGCGATTGCTTTTAGGCAATCGTGATGTCGGACCGCATCGGGTAACCGGTGCGATGTGGACAGGGCTGTAGCCATAAAAATCCCAACCGCCGGTGACCCCGATTGAGCAACCTGATTGTTCATGGAGTGGCATATGAGTTTGCGCATTTTTAAATTGTTATTGCAGCACCAGCGTCTGGATGAGGCCCTTCGCAGCGAGCAGAGGCAGCGTCTTCCCGACGTTTACCGTGTTCAGAAGCTGAAGAAGCTGAAGCTCTCGGTGAAGGATCGACTGCACCGGCTTTCGGCTGGCCGTTCGCCCAAGGCAACGGCCTGACCGGGGCGGCTGGCGGCGTAACTTCACCCCCTTCCCCTCGCAATGCGCCGCCAGCCGATACCCCGATCTTAAAAACATAACAGGGGCATAAGATGGACTTTTTCATGATGGACTGGCTGGGAACGCCGGTCTGGTTTTGGTTGTCATTCCTTGGCATCGTCGCGGCGCTGACCGCATTTGACCTTGGCGTCCTCCACAAGGAGGACAAAGAAATGGGCATTGGCGAAAGCCTGAAGCTGTCCGCCTTTTACATTGGCATCGCGCTGTTATTCGGCGGCTGGATCTGGATGGAAAAGGGCGCGGACCTTGGCCTGAAATATTATACCGGCTTCTTCATTGAAAAGGCGCTGTCGATCGACAATGTCTTTGTCATCAGCCTGATTTTCACCTTCTTCGCTATTCCGCGCGCTTATCAGTATCGCGCGCTTTTATGGGGCATTTTGGCGGTTATCGTGTTGCGCGGTCTGATGATTGCGGCCGGTGCGGCGCTGGTGCAGGAAGTCTATTGGGTCCTGTACATCTTTGCCGCCTTCCTGATTGCGACGGGTATTCGGATGTTGTGGGTAACAGACCATGATCCGGATATTTCAAAGAACCCTGTCGTGCGCTGGATTTCCACCCATATGCGCGTGACCAAGGACTTGCATCGCGAAAAGTTTTTTGTCCGGGTGCCGGATGAAAAAACGGGCCAGCTGGTCCGGGCGGCCACGCCCTTGTTTCTGGCACTGGTCGTCATCAACCTGGCAGACCTTGTCTTTGCGGTGGACAGTGTGCCGGCGATCTTTGCGATCACCACCGACACGTTCATCGTTTACACGTCCAACATCATGGCGATCTTGGGTCTGCGTGCCTTGTACTTTGCGCTCGCCGCGATGGTGCACCGGTTCCATTATCTGAAATATGCTCTGGCGCTGGTTCTGGTGTTTATTGGCACCAAGATCTTTGTCTCGGACTTCTTGATGGATGGGGCGAAATTCCCGCCCTTGTTAAGCCTTGGTGTTACCTTTGGTCTGATCCTGGGCGGCATTTTCTGGTCGCTTTGGAAAACGCGCGAGATTGATCCCGCGCGTTAAACCCCGACGCCCCCTCTGATGTGCCCAAGAGGGGGCGTCACCTTGCCAAGACCGTCTGTTAGGGCTTCAACAACTCAAGCGTGGCGGCAACCATCGCTTCGGTCCCAAGCCGGACGGAAGGTTCAGGATCAATCTTGAACAAGGGGCTGTGATGCCCGGCAATGGGTGTCCCCCCATTTGTAGCCGCGGCAATCCAGGCGGGGTTTGATCCGCCCACGGCGAAATAATAGCCCGGAATATTGTGAGACGGATCAACGAAATAGCTGAAGTCTTCCGCGCCCATATTGGTTTGCTGGAACGGCACGACCACATTCGGGCCAAGCTTTTCCGCAAGCACCCGGTTCAGGCGTTGGGCCAGTGCGGTGTCGTTGATCGTGACCGGCGTGGTTTCGGACAATTTGACCTCGGGCAGACGATCCTCGCTGACGCCATGGGCGCGGGCGGTGTTAATGGCGACGCGCTTGATCGCATCAATCAGCAGGTTGCGCGTTTCCCGGCTGTTGGCGCGCACGGTCAGTTGCAGGCGCGCCTCTTCGGGGATGATGTTGTGCTTTGTCCCGCCATGAAACGCGCCGACGGTGATCACCCCCGGGTCCAACGGGCCTTTTTCGCGGCTGATGATCGATTGCAGCGCAACCACAATTTCAGAGCCGATATAGATAGGGTCCCGGCCCAAATTGGGGGAGGCCCCATGCGTGCCCACGCCGCGGACGAGAATGTCCACACTATCCGCCGAGGAATATTGGATGCCTTCCGACGCCGCGATGGTGCCCGTTGGCATATTGGCTGCGACATGGAAGGCCAGCGCATAATTGGGCTTTGGGAAACGGGTATAGAGGCCATCCTTCAGCATGGCGTCGGCACCGCCAACCCGTTCTTCAGCGGGTTGAACGATGAACATGACGGTGCCCTTCCACCGATCTTTCAGGGCCGCGAGCTGTCGCGCGGTCCCGACCATCGACGTGATGTGCACATCATGACCGCAGGCGTGCATCACCGGCATTTCCTGTCCATCAATGCCAATCTGGCGGACCTTGGAGGCGTTGGGGAGGCCCGAACGTTCCTGAAGCGGCAATCCGTCCATATCGGCCCGCAGCAGCACAACCGGGCCATCGCCATTCTTCAACACACCAACAACCCCGGTGCCGCCCACTTTTTCGGTCACGACCATGCCCGGAACCGACCGCAATTCCTTGGCCATGCGGGCCGCCGTGTTCACTTCCTTGAAGGACAATTCGGGATTGCGGTGAAAATAATCCCAGAGCGCGCCTAAGGATTTGTCATAATCTGCCTTGATGGCGGGCGCATAGTCCGGAGCGGCGCGCGCCGGGTTGGTCATGAGCGTACTGGCCGCCAGCAGAAAAAGCACCTTTCGCATCAAAGTCTCCCTGTGTTGAATGATCCTGCCATCATGGCGGAGCCGACAAAGACTGACCAGTCTGGATCGTACATCTGGACAGATTGAACGATAAGTCTAATCTAGCTGCTCTAGTTTTTGGCGGGGGAGTGTGGCGTGACCACTATGCTAACAGAATTTTTACCATTCATTGTCGCGGGTTTGGGCATTGTCCTGATCGGACTTTGGATCTGGTTGGTGCCATCCAAGGGGCGGGCTTTGCCGCAAGACGCGTCATCCAAACCTTCGGCGGCGTCAGAACCAAGCACTGTTGAGATTGCGGCATCGCCGGTAAAGGCGAAAGCAAAAACAACGACCCCCAAGGCGCAGCCAAAGGCCGCCGCAAAGCCCAAGGAGGCCCCCAAGGCAAAGGCAGCCCCCAAGGCGAAGGCGGTCTCTAAGGCAAAGTCGACCTCTGTTGTGGCCGACGTCGCCAAGCCGGCGAAGGAAAAACCTGCGGCTAAATCCGCAGCGAAGCCTAAAGCGGCCGCCAAGGCGGCGCCCAAACCGGCAGCTGTCGCCAAGGCGCAGCCGCCAGCCAAGGCTGCGGCTGCAAAGCCTGCGGCCCCCAAAGCAGCAGATAAGCCCAAGGCCGCCGCGAAGCCAAAGGCACCGGCCAAGCCCAAGGCAAAGGCCGGCCCAGACAATCTTTTGCTGATTAAGGGGCTGGGGCCAAAGTTGAGCGCCGCGCTCAATGCGCAGGGCATTACGCGCTTTGATCAGATCGCAGCTTGGAAGGCGGCGGATATCGCGGCCATCGATGCCAAGTTGGGCGCTTTTGCGGGGCGCATCCAGCGGGATCAATTTGTGGCGCAGGCCAAGTTGTTGGCCAAGGGCGATATCGCCGCATTTGAGGCCGCTTATGGCAAGCTTGATGCGCCGTTAACGTAACATCGCATGGTGTGCGGGCGTATTTCCGCCGGTTTCGTGGGTCTCGCTGCAGGTGTTATGGTGGCGGGGCCCGTATCCGGGCAATCCTTGGCGGGGCAGAGGCAGGCCCTTGTCCAGCTTCGCCTTGAAGCGCAACGCGCTGCGCGTTTGGCTGACCAGCTTGACGCGCAAGCGCGCCGCGAAACAGAAGCCGCCGCGGATGCCGCACGCCGCGCGGCCGCGCTGGCGACCCGCATTCAGGCAACAGAAGCGCAGTTAACGGCGGGCGAAGCCCGGCTGCTTTTGGTGCGTAAGATGACAGATATCGTGCGGGCGCGGCTTGCCAGTCGTCAGCGGCCCGCCGTTCGGTTGATTGCGGCGCTGCAAATGCTGGGCCGTCGGCCACCGGCTTTGGGGCTGGTCCAGCCCGGGACGCTGCGCGACCTTGTTCACACCCGCCTTCTCGTCGCAACGCTTTTGCCGCAGATCCGCCTGCGGACCGCAGCTTTGCAAAAGGATTTGGACGTGCAGCGCCGTTTGGAGGCCAGCGCGCGCGATGCGGCCCGGCAGTTGGCGCAAGGACAGGCCGCGCTGGGCGAGCAACAAAAGGCGCTTTTACGGCTTCAGCTTGCCCATAAGACTGCGGCCCAGCGCTATGCGGATACGGCGCTTGCAGAGCAAGATCGGGCGCTCGCTATGGGAGAACGCGCCCGCGATATTGTGGATTTGATCGATCAATTGGGCACGCAGTCAGTTCGACAATCGGAACTTGCCGCCTTGCCGGGCCCCATGATGCGCCCGCTTTTGCCCAGCCTTGTTGGTGTGCCGGCACAGGCCGATGCCTCTGTTACATCCGGATCACGGCCGGTTGGGGCATCCGCATATCGCCTGCCGGTGTCGGGGCGCTTGCTGGCGGGCTTTGGCGAATTGGCCAAAAGCGGTGTGCGGGCTCGCGGCCTGACGTTTGAAACACGGGATCAAGCCTTGATCGTTGCCCCTCGGGCGGGGCGTGTTGTCTTTGCCGGGCCGTTTCGCAGCTATGGGCAAATTGTCATTATCGATCATGGGGCAGGGTGGACCACATTGCTTACAGGCTTGGCATCATCGACGGTCAAGGTGGGGGATCAGCTTGATCCTAGCAGCCCAATAGGCCGTGCACAGGGCAAGGCGCCGCGGGTCACGGTGGAACTGCGTCACGGTGGGGCGCCCGTGGATATCACG
>JAHEGQ010000097.1 GCA_024645025.1 Sphingomonadaceae bacterium | reverse complement strand
GACCGACTTCTTCATTTCACCGGCATAAGCCGTGCCACCGATCAGGATCAGCTTTTCAGAAAAGTTGACAGCGATCACGGTTTCCGAACGGCAGCCATGACGTTCAGGATCCGCCCGGAAGGTCGGCAAATCGATAATGGTATATTCTGGCACAAAGCCGGGCAATTCTGACGCGTCTGGGCGGACCAACAGCGTCCGGATGAAAAGATTATGCCAAGCATATTCATTGACAACGCGCACATTGACGCGATGTTCCGGCTGCGATCCGCCATATAGGTCCGCGACGAACAGATCGTTGCGCTTGGCGACTTCAGCAAAGAAATCTTCCTTCAGCGCTTGAAAGAAAACCGGATCCATCGGGACGTTGGTTTTGCCCCACCAAACGGTGTCAGCGGTTTCGGCATCCTTAACGATATACTTATCCTTGGCAGAGCGGCCGGTATGCTTTCCGGTTGCAACAACCAAGGGGCCTTCTGCGGCCAAAACGCCTTCCCCACGCCGAACAGCTTCTTCGACCAGAGGGCCAGTCAGCAAGTTCCAGTGGATGGCTGCATTCGTATGCAAGCCTTGATCTGCGAGGGTAAAAGCGGGGACGCGATCGGCCACGAGGCAATCTCCATGCGGTTCAGAAATATGCAGCGCGCGTAACCGCCGATCCCCCCCGCGTCAAGCAAAACGGGGACAATCCAAGCCATGATTGCCGATAAGCCCGATTGTTTCTAGAGAAGGGCGATGACGCGCTATTTGAGCAGGGGCTGATGGACAAGACAATCGCACTTGTCGACGACGATCGGAATATTCTGACATCGGTTTCAATCGGCCTTCAGGCTGAAGGCTTTGCGACGCGCCTCTACACCGATGGCGAGACTGCGTTGAAGGCACTGCGGGACAATCCCCCCGATCTGGCCGTCTTCGACATCAAAATGCCGCGTATGGACGGACTGGAATTGTTGCGCCGCCTTCGAGAGACGTCCGCCCTCCCCGTCATCTTTTTAACGTCCAAAGATGATGAAATAGATGAAGAGCTTGGCCTGGCATTGGGCGCAGACGACTATATCGCCAAGCCGTTTTCTCTCAGGTTGCTGCTGGCCCGGATACGCACCGTGCTGCGGCGGACCGAGGCCGCCGCTGGAGATCGGGCGGAGCAGGATGAAACAGCCCTTTTGGTGCGCGGCAAGCTGGAAATGGATCGCGCCCGTCAGCGTGTCCGCTGGGATGGCCGCGACGTTGCGCTGACCGTCACGGAATTCATGATCCTAGAGGCGCTGGCGCAACGTCCCGACATCGTCAAATCCCGAAACCAGTTAATGGACGCGGCTTACCATGACGATATCTATGTCGATGACCGAACCATTGACAGCCATATCAAACGCCTGCGCAAGAAATTCCGACAGGTAGACACAGACTTTGACGCGATCGATACGCTTTATGGCGCTGGCTACAGATTCACCGCCGGCTGATCCGCCGCCGCGCCTGCTGCGGTGGACCGGCAGGCTATCGCTTGCGCGCCGGATTTTGCTTGTCAATTTGCTGCCCATAGCGCTGCTTGCAGGGAGCTTATTCTATTTGGATGCCATCCGAAATCGGTTGTTGGCAGAAAGGGTCGCGCAGGCCGTATCTGAAAACCGGCTGATTGCGGCAATGCTGCAAGCATCGCCTAAGGCCATGCGAACCGAACAGATCGATCGATTGGGACAATTGGCGGGCATGCGCTTACGTCTTTTTGATGGCCACAAGTTGATTTCAGACAGCTGGAAAAATCGAAAGCCAAGCTTTGCCCTTACAAATCCCGACCAAGAACCTTGGGACAAGGCGCTGGCCGCCAGCCTTGACGATGCCATTGATGCGCTTGTCAGCGCGCCGCCGGTGCCTCGGTTTAAGGCCTTTTCAGGTCCAGACGGCCCCCCGGCAACTTTGCATCTGACCGATGACCGAACCCATATTATTTCGGCGCGCACATCCTTGGGGCCGGAGACATCTGAAATCCTCGTCATTGACCGCAATGTCCGCGATGTGCGGCGTCTGGTCCGCGCGGAACGGGCCCGCCTTGGGCTGATAATCGGCATGTCGATCCTGTCGTCGATCCTGCTGTCTTTTTTCTTGGCCCGAACCATCGCGCGGCCATTGGGTGCGCTCGCAATGGCGGCAGAAAGGGTCCGACTGGGCCGCGCGCGCGAAATTGTTATTCCCCGCTTTGACCGACAGGATGAAATTGGCGCTTTGGCAAACGCCCTTGCCGAAATGACAGAAAATCTGCGCGATCGGATCGACGCAACCGAGGCCTTTGCAGCCGATGTTGCGCACGAATTACGCAATCCTCTGGCCTCCCTCTCGTCCGCTTTGGAAGCCATGCAGTCGGTTGATGATCCTGAATTGAAGGCGCAGCTCATGGCCATAGCCACCGAGGATGTCCGCCGACTTGACCGCCTGATTACCGATATTGCAGAAGCCAGTCGGCTTGAGCCGCAGTTAACCCGAACCCGTTTTGACAGGATCGACATCGGCCGATTGATCGAAACGCTCTTAAAAGAGCGGGACGCTCGCGGTGCCAACAGGGCGGTGCGGATCGCCTTTGCCCGGCCCCAACGGGGGTCTGCCGCAATCATGGGCGATGCAGGCCGGGTCAGTCGCGCGATTGAGAACCTTATTGATAACGCCGTATCCTTTTCTCCGCCAAAGGGCGTGGTCCAAATATCTGCGACCCGTTCGGGCGACACCGTTCGCGTGATCGTGGAAGATGAAGGCCCAGGGATCGCGGCTAGCCAGCGCGAAGCTATTTTTGAACGCTTTCACAGCGATCGTCCCGACATGGCGTCTTTTGGCAAACATTCCGGGCTTGGCCTGTCGATCGCCCGCACAATTGTTTCTGCACATGAGGGCAAAATTGAGGTTCGGGACCGCCCCCAAAAACAGACGGGCGCCCTGTTCATCATGACCTTTCCAGCGGCATCGAGCGCGCGATGATGCCGGACGAAGAGCTTATCCACGCCACCTGCATTGCACTGAATGGCCGCGGTATCCTGCTGGTCGGCCCCTCAGGATCCGGGAAGTCCGATTTGGCGCTTCGTCTTATCGATCGCGGGGCCGAACTGGTTGGCGATGATTATGTCGTTCTTGAGCGGGACGGCCCGCAAATCTTCGCAAAGCCTGCCGATGCGCTGCGCGGCAAATTGGAAGTTCGACATTTGGGTATTTGCCAGTTCCCCTTTCGCGAAACGGCCCCCCTTCATTTGATCGTGTCGCTAACAGAACCGACCGAGCGCTTGCCTGATCCGCGGCATAGATTGATTTTGGGTGTGGATTTGCCGCTAATCGAGCTATCATCATTTCATATTTCGACGCCCCTGAAGATCTCCCTCGCCTTGGAACAAGGATCAGTCCTGCTGTGAAAACGTCCGCGCCCGACCGGATCCTCCTTGTCACCGGCATGTCCGGAGCGGGCAAATCAACCGTGCTCAACACACTGGAAGATATGGGCTGGGAAGTTGTCGACAATCTTCCCTTTCAGTTGCTGGACCGCCTTCTTGCGACACGCGCGCCAGAAGGCGTCTCAACTCAACGGCCGCTGGCACTTGGCATCGATAGCCGGACACGGGGCTTTGATGCGGATTTGATTGTGGCCCGCGTCAAGGCGATGGGTGGTGACGAAAATGGTCGATTGTCCATGCTTTTCATGGATTGTTCGGGCGCCGAACTGGAACGTCGATATTCAGAAACGCGCCGGCGCCATCCGCTGGCCGCGGACCGCCCAGCAACAGATGGGATCGCGCGCGAACGGGAATTGGTTGCCCCGCTCCGACGTGGCGCAGAACATATCATTGATACCACTGCCAGCACCACAAACACGCTGAAGCAGGATATTCGCGCCCGCTTTTCGGAATGGGGCCAGGCCCCAATGTCGGTTGCGGTCATGTCCTTTGGCTATTCCCGCGGCGTGCCGCGCAATGCCGATCTGATGTTCGATATGCGGTTCCTGCAAAACCCTTATTGGGTGCCAGAGTTACGGCCGCAATCCGGTCAGCAAGAGCCGGTCGCTGCCTATATTCAATCCGACCCGGCGTATGACGCGGCGGTCTGCAAGATCGAAGACCTGATCCTAACCTTGCTCCCGCGCTATGGTGCCGAAGGAAAAGCCTATGTTACCATAGCATTTGGGTGTACGGGCGGCCGCCATCGATCGGTCCATGTCGCGGAACGAATCGCCCGCCTCTTGGCCAATCAAGGATTTGCGCCTACGCTGTCACATCGTGATTTGGCGCGTTCGGTTGAGGGTCGGTCGGTCGACGAAGCGGCGGAAACTGGCAAACGACCGAGCCTTTGAAGACGGGGTAGTGAATGATTGGTCTTGTCTTGGTGACGCATGGGCGCCTCGCAGTAGAATTTATCACCGCGATGGAGCATGTCGTTGGCCCACAAACCGCGATTGAAGCGATCTGCATCGGCCCGGAAGATGATATGGAGGCCCGACGGGCCGATATTGCAGCGGCGATCGCCAAGGTCGACGGCGGTCAGGGTGTCATCGTCCTGACCGATCTGTTTGGTGGCACGCCTTCCAACCTTGCCATATCGCTGATGGAAGTGGGCCGGGTTGAAGTGATTGCCGGGATTAATCTGCCGATGCTTATCCGCTTGGAAAGCGCCCGTCGTCGCATGAAGGTCGCTGAAGCCGTGGCCGCTGCACGTGAAGCTGGCCGCAAATACATCTCCGTTGCCTCCGAAGTTCTGGGCGAACAAGCCGCATGAGCGCGCAGAAAACTGTCCAAATCAGCAATCGCCGGGGCCTTCACGCACGCGCCAGCGCCAAATTCGTGACGCTGGCGAGCGGCCTTCCCGCGCAAGTTGAGGTGGAAAAGGACGGTACCCGCGTTGTGGGGACGTCGATTATGGGGCTGATGATGCTGGGCGCTGCCTTGGGCGACGAAATTACCATTTACGCGACGGGCGATGGCGCACAAGCCGCCGTCGCCGCGCTTGCCGAACTGGTGGAAGCCCGGTTCCACGAAGCCGAGTAACGGCGATGATCCGGGAAATCAGTGGTTTTTCCAATCCACTCGTCAAGCGGGTGCGGGCGTTGCGCGACAAGAAGGCGCGGCGACTAGAAGGCCTGTTTTTGGCGGAAGGCCTGCGCATTCTGACCGAAGCGCTGGAAGCAGGCCGCATCCCAGACATGCTCTGGTTCGCGCCGGACAGTGCCAGACACCCCTTGGTCGAAAAATTGATTGCGGCCACCTTGGATCACGGCGGGGAAGTGCTCTCCACCAGCCCGGACATTTTGTCCAAGTTATCGGGCAAGGATAATCCAGGCACGGTCTTGGGCGTTTACAAAGAATGCTGGACACCCCTTGCCGATGTTGATCGGCACCGCGCCGATATCTGGATTGTGGCGGAACGATTGCGCGATCCCGGCAATTTAGGAACCATCCTGCGCACAGGCGACGCCGTCGGTGCCGGCGGCCTGATCCTGATTGATGACTGCACCGATCCCTTCTCGGTGGAAGCCGTTCGGGCCAGCATGGGGGCCTTGTTCACCCAAACCGTTACCAAGGCCAGCTGGGCCGAATTCTTGGTTTGGCTGCGCGCAGGCCCCGGACAATTGATCGGGACCAGCCTAAACACCGACCAAGACTATCAAACCCCCCAATATTCAGCCCCGGCCTTTCTTCTGGTGGGGAATGAATCTCAAGGATTGCCAGAGAGTTATGAGAAGGATTGCGACCTTCTTGTGAAGATGCCGATGCGCGGCAAGGCCGATAGCTTGAACGCTGCCATGGCAACGGCGGTCA
>JAHEGQ010000096.1 GCA_024645025.1 Sphingomonadaceae bacterium | reverse complement strand
TTGAACCGCATCAAGGAAGCCTATCCGAACATCGAAGTTGTCGACGTCCAATACGCCAATGACTCGCTCAAGGCTGCCGATAACGTCAAGGCGATGCTGCAGGCAAACCCGGACATCGTCGGCATCTTCGCTTCGAACGAAGGCTCGGCCATCGGCCTGGCTGTTGCGCTCAAGGAAACCGGCGCCAAGATTGCTGGTGTCGGCTTTGACTCGGGCAAGGGTCAGAAAGATGCCATTATGGACGGCACCCTGATCGGTTCGATCACCCAGAACCCTGTCGGCATTGGCCAGTGCGTCGTCGACAGCCTCGCCAAGGCTGTGAAGGGCGAGGAACTGCCCAAGGTCATCGACACCGGCTTCTACTGGTATGATGCCACCAACATGGCAGATGCGAACATCGCTGCAGTCCTTTACGACTGAGTTCAAATAACACGAAATCATGCCGCCCTCCCGCGTCGCGGGGGGGCGAGTTTGTTTCGGACGCTCCAATCACGCGATGCCAATGTCGCGTGAGGGTGCTGCGCCGGTTGAAACGATGGGGCCGTGTTTTCAGTCAACTGCTGAGAAAAGCCACTTAGCAGCGAGGAACGCGTCAAATGCAATCTATTTGCGGAACTTCGGCAAGAGACTGCAAATGAGGCCAATTAGTTGAGACGACGGACACCTTGTTTTCCCGTAAAGCAGACGTCAGTGCCGTGCGCAGCGAACGACAGCTTTCCGCCCTCTTCTGACGCTCGGGTCGCTCACGGCCCAAGGCCGACGATCATGTCTCAGGTCAACCAACCGTGGCCGCTTCAGACGTTGACCTGCGTGCCCAATTCGACCACCCGACCGGCGGGAATGTGGAAGTAATCCGAGGCTGGAGCCGAATTTCTTGCCATCAGGATGAAAAGCCTCGCCATCCAGGCCGGGATCTCGCGTCGTGACGACAGGCGAAGGGACCGGCGCGACAAGATGAAGGAGGTGGCCATAATGTCGAACTTCCACCCGATTTTGCGGCACAAAGCCAGGCCCTCAGGAACATCCGGCTCTTCGGCATAGCCCCATGTTAGGGTGACCTGCCGGAAGCCTGGGGCAAGGTCTTGCATATTCACCCGGTTCGTCGGGCCAACGCGGGGAATATCGGCGGTGCGGATTGTCAAGATCACGTTCTGTTCGTGCAGCACCTTGAAGTGCTTCAGAGAGTGCAGCAGCGCCGCTGGCGCGTAATCAGGGTCTGATGTCAGAAAGACCGCTGTTCCCGGCACCTTCTGCGGAGGCTTTTGCATCAGAAGTCGGATCAGCTTTTCAAGGCTCATTTCACCCTGCGCCTCCTTGCCAAGAACGACGCCACTCCCTTTGACCCATGAAGTCATCGTGATCACCATGAGCATGGCAAGCCCCAGGGGCAGCCAAGCGCCTTCGAAAAGTTTCATAAGATTGGCCCCAAAGAACACCAGATCCAACGCAAGGAACGGCGCCAGAAGCGCCACTGCGAAAGGGGCAGGCAAGCCCCAATGCTTGTGCGCCACGATCATCGCCAAAGTCGCGGTAACCACCATGGTCCCCGTCACCGCGATGCCATAGGCCGATGCCAAGGCGGAGGAATTTCCGAAGGAAACCACCAAGATGATCACCGCCATCATCAGACCCTGATTGACCGCGGGCATATAGATCTGCCCCTCTTGCGCGTCCGACGTGTGGCGGATCCGCATCCGGGGAAGCAGCCGCAGCTGAATTGCCTGCCGCGTCAGGCTGAACGCACCCGAAATCACGGCTTGGCTTGCGATGATCGTAGCTGCGGTCGCAAGGATGACGACAGGCAGCAGCATGGTTTCAGAGTAGAGCCGAAAGAACGGGTTCTCCAACGCAGTGGAATCCCTCAAGATCAATGCGCCTTGCCCAAAGTAATTTAGCAAAAGCGCCGGTAACGCCACCACGATCCAGGCAAGCTGGATCGGACGACGACCGAAATGGCCCATGTCGGCATAGAGCGCCTCCGCCCCGGTAACCGCAAGGAAGACCGCGCCCAGCACAACCAAACCCAGCGTGCCATTCGCAGCAAGAAAACGAACCGCAGCCCAAGGGTTCAGTGCAGCCAGAACCTCAGGGGCATCCATCACATGCACCAGCCCCCCGACCGCCATGACCCCAAACCACAAAAGCGTGATCGGCCCAAAGAACACCGCCACCGCCGCCGTGCCGCGAAACTGCACCAAGAAAAGCCCAATGATTATCGCCACAGAGATCAGCAGGATGTACGGATCGAAAGCTGTGGTGACCAGGCTCAAGCCTTCGACTGCCGACAAGACCGAGATCGCAGGCGTGATCGCCGCATCGCCGAAGAACAGGGCAGCGCCGACCAAACCCAGTGCCAGCACCACTGGCCTGCGCCCGCCCAAAGACCTTTCGGCCAAGGCCAAGAGCGACAGCGTCCCACCCTCGCCCTGATTATCGGCCCGCATCAGAAGGGCTACATATTTGAACGTCACGACGAACATCAAGGACCAGGTGATCAGCGACAGCACGCCCAGCACATCACCAATCTGCACGCCACCATGGCGCGCACCGGCCGCATGCATAGCTTCGCGGAACGCATAAAGCGGCGAGGTGCCGATATCGCCGTAGACCACGCCCAGGGCAGCCAACGACAACGACAAAAGCCCCGACTTCTGCGGTTCATGGGGCTGGACGGTAACAGCTTCAGACATGGGAATCCCCGATGGCACCGCCAGAGTGGCGGCCCTTCATCTGCGCCCGGCCCACATAAGGAAGCGACGGGGAATACAGATCGGGGCATAAGGATTCCATAAAGACGGTGGACAACCTCAACCGTGCTGGGGGAAGGATGCGGTCATGGATCAGTCAACGCATGAATTTATGCCGGACCAACCGGGGCGGATGCCGCCGGTGCCAACGGCCTTGGGTCTGCTCTGGACGCTGGCCCTGGTGGTGGCGACCGGCATCGGCACCAAATGCGCCATCTGGCTCTTGCCTGCTCACCTGTTGCCCGCAGACGTGCTGCCGCTTGTATTCCTTGTTGCAGTCCTGCTTTCGGCGGTCGCCTTCGGTTTTTGGTGCGGTCTCTTTGCCGCAGTCTTGGCCTTCTCCGCGCTGAACTATCTGTTCACCGAGCCACTTTACACCTTCCACATCGCGCAGGTCGCCGACCTTGTGGCACTGATTGAATTCCTTCTGGTTGCCGCCTTGTCGGGCTTTCTGGCCGGCCGCCTGCATGATCGTGCCGAAGCCGCCCGCACCCGGGCAGAGGCGCTCGCCGTGCTGGGAGACCTCTCCGAAACCTTGGCCGAGGCACAAACTTTGACCCAGGCGCTGCAGGCCGCCCTGCCAGCTCTTGGTCGGCTATGCCAAGGCCCGGCGGTGTTCGTTACACCTGAAGGCGTGCTGCCTGCGGGCACCAAGCTAGACCCCTCGACTCTTGTCGCCGCCGAACGCGCACTGCGCAGCGGTCAAGCTCAACCCGCCGCCGCCCCGGGCTGGGAGGGAACATGTCTGACCATGCTCCCCGTCACCGAAGGCATTGTGATCGGCCACGCCCCACTGACAGGTCGCGACGGGCAGTGGCGGGAATTGGCGATCGGGGCCTTGGCCCGCCAAACCCGACTGGCGCTGCAACGGTTAGAATTTGCTGCCCGCGCCCGGACCGAACGACTGCGGGCCGAGGCAGAGGCGGCGCGCTCCGCCGTCTTGACCTCCCTCAGCCACGATTTGCGCACGCCCTTGGCCACCATCCTTGGTGCGGCCTCGGCCCTGAAGGAATTGGATCAACAATTGCCGCCTGCGGCAAGGGCCGACCTTCTGGCAGCCATCGAGGAAGAGGCGGCACGATTGAACGCGCATGTCAGCAATCTGATGCAGTTGTCGCGGTTGGAGCTGACCTCAAAACCGCGGCAAGATTGGGTCGATGTGAATGACCTCGTCACCGCAGCGACCACCCGCGCGCGGCGCGCGGTTCAGGGTGCTGATGTGCAGGTGAAACTGGCCGATTTGCCGATGATCCAAAGCGAGGGCGGGCTGATTGAACAGGCAGTCTTCAACATAATCGACAATGCGCTGGCCCACGGCAAACTCCCGGTCAGCGTCTCAACCTCGGAAACCGGCGATAGCCTGCAGATCTGTATCGCCGACCAAGGCCCGGGCCTCCCTGTTGTTATGGCCGACTGGCTGGCCGGACCCGAGTTGCGCCCCGCACTGGGGCAAAGCGGCTTGGGCCTTGCCGTTGCCAAAGGCATTGCGCACCACCTCGGCGGTAACTTGGCATGGGCCGACGGCGCTTTCACTCTGACCTTACCGAAGACATCATGACCCGCCCCCTTATTCTTATCACCGATGACGAGGCGCAGATCTTGCGTTTCCTTGGCCATGCGTTGCAGGCTGCAGGTTACAATACCTGTACTGCCGCGACCGGGGCAGACGCTTTGCGCATGGTTGCCAGCCAAAGGCCCGATTTGATGGTCCTTGACCTCGGCCTGCCCGACATGGACGGCAAATCGGTGATCGAGACTCTGCGCCAAACCTCGGACCTGCCCATCATCGTATTGTCTGCCCGGGATCAGGAGATGGAGAAGATCATGGCACTTGACCTTGGGGCCGATGACTTTGTGGGTAAACCCTTCGCAATTGGCGAGCTTCTGGCCCGCCTGCGTGTCTGCCTTCGACCAGCCCGCAAGCCCGCCGAACCACTCTTGCGTCTTGGGCCGCTGGTTATCGACCTGGCCGCCCATCGCGTCATGCAACGGGGCGAAGATCTGCATCTAACGCCAAAGGAATTCGACCTTTTGGTCGCCCTTGCCGAGACGCCCGGTCGGGTCATGACCCACCGCCAACTTCTGACCCGCATCTGGGGGCCTGCCCATGTCGAAGATGTGCCCTATCTGCGCGTCTTCATCGGGCAACTTCGCCAAAAAGTCGAAGTCGATCCCACACGGCCCGAGTTGATCGTGACCGAACCAGGTGTCGGCTATCGCGGCGCGGCTTCGGGCTGAGTGTCAGAACGCAAACCTGCCGTCGAAACAGGCTGCACACAGCTTCGGTTTTCGACAAGGAAGGCCCACGCAAGTGCCGCGCTGTGCTGCCGATCAACTCCAGCCTGCGGGCCGCGCTGGCCGTCGCCAAAGAAGCATCCTTGGCTGATTTCGTGGTGGAGTGGGCAGGCGGGCCGATTCTCTCGATCCGAAAGGGGCTTAACCGCGCGACAGGGTCAGAAAACCTGCCGGGCATCGGCCGGCACACCCTACGCCACACCGCCGCTGTGCATATGGCCAAGGGCGAAGGGCCAATGAGCCAGATTGCTGAATACCTTGGCCATTCATCTAGGGCGAATACGAAGACGACATATGCCCGCTAATTGCCCGATCGGCTGCAAACCACAGCGAAATGCTGGACTTCGGCAAGCTGCGTAAGGTTCAATAAACTAAGGCGCACTTTGTCAGCGCGCCTATTTATCGTTACTTTTCATGTGGATTAATGGTGGGAGATAAGGGATTTGAACCCCTGACATCTTCGATGTGAACGAAGCGCTCTACCGCTGAGCTAATCTCCCGTTGGCGCGGTGTTTAGCTGTCTTCGCCGACCTCTGCAAGGGCCTCTTTTTCAGCCTTTTTTCCCGGCTTATTCTCGCCACCACGGCGCAATTTCAGCGTCATCGCCACACCCTGATCGTCACTGCGCTGGTTTGCGATTCGCAATTTGCCCAGCGGTGGCAGGTTCAAAGATTCGCCCGCTTCCAACGCCTTACCCAGTTCCAACAGCGTGGCTTCCACAATAACCCGCACCTCGCGCTTG
>JAHEGQ010000092.1 GCA_024645025.1 Sphingomonadaceae bacterium | reverse complement strand
ATCGCCTTGCCGCGCCCTGGGCCATGATCGGACGGATCGTCATCCGCTGGTTCAAGCCAAGGCAGGCGATCATCCTTGCCGAGGGACAATTCGTCATTGTCGCTCATGGACTTTACATCTCCTCAGCGGCTGCGACCCCCATGATCGACAGCCCGTTGGCGATAACTTGCCCGATTGCCGCGGCCATGAAAAGACGGGCCGACGTCATTTCTGCCGAATTGGTCAAAAATATGCGCCGTTCTGGATCATCATTGCCCGCATTCCAATGGGCATGGAAGGCGGCAGCCAGATCATAGAGGTAAAAGGCAATGCGGTGCGGTTCGCGCGCGGCGGCGGCCGATTCGACGATGCGGGGGAATTGTGCCGCCAATTTGATCAGGCCCAGGTCGACGCTGTCGAGCAAAGACAGGTCGGGCTGGGCCATGTCCATGCCCGCCTCTGCCACCTTGCGCTTCAGCGAACAAATCCGGGCATGGGCATATTGCACGTAAAAAACCGGATTGTCCTTGGAGGCTTCGACCACCTTGGCAAAGTCAAAATCCATCTGGGCGTCGGCTTTTCGGGTCAGCATGGTAAAGCGCACGACATCCTTGCCAACTTCGCGCACCACATCTGCGAGCGTCACGAAATTGCCCGCCCGCTTGGACATCTTGACCGGCTCGCCCCCGCGCAGCAGCCGGACCATCTGGACCAGCTTGACGTCAAACGGCTTGGTGCCGTCGGTCAGCGCGGTGACGGCGGCCTTGATCCGCTTCACCGTGCCGGCATGGTCAGCGCCCCAAATATCGATCAGCGCATCGGCATTTTGCGCCTTTTGGAAGTGATAGGCCATATCGGCGCCGAAATAGGTCCAGCTGCCATTGGATTTCTTGATTGGGCGGTCCTGATCATCGCCAAATTGCGTCGACCGGAAAAGCGGGAGGGTAACAGGCTCCCAATCCGGGTCGACTTCGCCCTTTGGCGCTTCGAGAACGCCGTCGTAGACCAACCCTTTTTCCCGCAAAAAGGCTTCGGCGGCCTCAGGCTTTTTTTCACGCTGCACGATCGCTTCTGATGCGAACACATCGTGATGGATGCCAAGCAGCGCCAGATCGGCGCGGATCATCTCCATCATGTCCGCCACGGCCGTTTCGCGGAACAAGACCAGCCAATCGCTTTCTGGCGCGCCGACAAACTTGTTGCCATGGGCAGCTGCCAGCTTCTTGCCCACCGGGATCAGATAATCGCCGGGATAAAGGCCTTCGGGTATCTCGCCAATCGTTTCGCCGAGCGCCTCGCGGTAGCGCAGATGCGCGGACCGGGCGAGAACATCCACCTGCCCGCCGGCATCGTTGACATAATATTCGCGGATGACCTTATGGCCGGCATATTCCAGCAGCGATGCCAAAGCGTCCCCCACTACAGCACCGCGGCAATGGCCCATGTGCATTGGGCCAGTGGGGTTGGCGGATACATATTCGATATTGACGGTCTTGCCGCCGCCCAGCGTCGACCGACCATAATGTGTGCCGGACGCTGCAATGAAGGCCAGTTCTGTGCGCCAGGCGGCATCGTGAAGGCGCAGGTTGATAAAGCCGGGGCCTGCGACTTCGGCGGATGCAATGTCGGCCAAACTGCCGAGCTTTGCGGACAACGCCTCGGCAAGGGCGCGCGGGTTGAGCCCGGCGGGCTTTGCCAGCACCATCGCGGCATTGGTGGCCAGATCGCCGTGGCTGGCATCGCGGGGTGGCTCGACCGTGACATTGCGTCGATCCACGCCCCCGGGCAAAAGCCCTTCTGTTTCCAGAGCGTTCAGCGCTTCATCAATGTGCGCAGCAAAACGGGCATAGAGCGTGGTCACGGGCAGAACATCCAAACTGTCAGGAAAGCGGGCGCTTTAGCGGCCCTTGGCGTTTTCGGCAACAACCCTGCGGCGCGCGTCACTTGCCCCACAGCCCAGAAGCGTTAAACGCGGTCGATATGGCCCAACGCGCAGATCGCTTTACCGCCCGCCGCCTGATGCACTTCGCCGTTCGGGCGACGATTGGCTTTGTTATCATTTCTGTTTTGTGGGTCGCGGCCTATCGCATCCTGCCCCCGCCGATAACGGTGACGATGTTGGGCGATGTGGCTGCCGGGCGGGGCCTCACCAAATCTTGGATGTCGCTGTCTGACATGGATCCCGATATGGCGCGGGCCGCGATTGCGGGGGAAGATGGCAAATTCTGTTCGCATGATGGTTTTGACCGGGAAGCGATTGCCAATGCGTTTCGGCGCAACCAGCAAGGTGGGCGCATTCGGGGCGGGTCCACGATCAGCCAGCAGACCGCCAAGAACGCCTTTTTGTGGCAAGGCGGGGGCTATGTCCGCAAAGGTCTGGAAGCCTGGTTCACCGTTCTTATTGAAAATATCTGGGGCAAGCGCCGGATCATGGAAGTCTATCTGAACATCGCCGAAACCGGCATTGGCACGTATGGCGCCAATGCCGGGGCCAAGCGCTATTTCGGCCATGATGCGTCCAGCCTGACACCGGTGGAAGCGGGCCGGATTGCAGCTGTTTTGCCGCTGCCCAAAAAGCGCGCGGCAATTGACCCTTCGGGCTTTACCCGATCGCATGGCAACCGGATTGCCGCGCTGGTCGGCGTGGTCAAGCGCCGACGGCTTGACGCCTGTCTGGACTAAGGCGGGCCCTGCCGGGCGGCGCGGCCTTAAAAGGGCAGGTTAAAGCCCGGCGGCAACGGGATACTGCCCTTCATCTTGCCCATTTCTTCAGAGGAAACGGCATCGGCCTTTGTCCGCGCGTCGTTAAAGGCGGCGGTGACCAGATCCTCAAGGATCTGCTTTTCCGAGGGCTGCAACAAGCTGTCGTCAATGGCGACCCCCAGAATGCGGCCCTTGGCCGTGGCACGGACCTTTACAAGGCCCCCGCCTGCAGCCCCTTCAACTTCAATCGCGTCGAGATTGGCCTGCGCTTTTTCCAGTTCGGCCTGCACGTTCTGGGCCATCTTCAAGATGTCGTCGATGGATTTCATGATGCGATGCTCCGGTCTGAATTGGGCGGCACTGGGGCCGCAGCATAGTCGATCAACTCCGCCTCAGGAAAGGCGTCCATTGCAGCTTTGACGAAGGGCGTTTCCAAAATGCTTTGGCGGGCGGCCTGTTCGCGCGCTTCTTCCTGCTGCAGCAACGAGGGCTGCGCTTCGGCATCGCTGATTGAGACATCCCACGCCATGCCCGTCAGCGGCTTCAGTGCGGCGGCGAGATCGCGCGTGAAATCACTGGGCAGGGGCTTGACGGGCCGAAGGGCCAGCGTGCCCGGCGCATAATGGACCAACCCTGCATAATCATGCAGCTGTTGCGACATATGGGCCCGACCATTTTGGGCGAGAAGGTCGATCAACTGCGCAAAATCCGCGGGTGCGCCAACATCGGGTGCAGCCGGTGCCGAGGCTATGGCCGTTGTTGTTCCGGCCGTCTGGCCAGAGGATGTTGCCGCAACTGGGGCAAGGGGCGCACCGTTTTCCAGTCGACGTGCCAAATCCCCCGGGTCAGGCAATTGGCTGGCATGGATAATCCGCAGCGCGGCCATATCGGCGGCTTCGTTCGGATCGGCGGCGCGCGCCACCTCTTCATGCCCTTTCAGGAGCAATTGCCAGATGCGGTGGAGCAATTGAAAGCTCAGCCCAGCGGCCCATTGATCATAATCGGCGCGTTCTTCGGCAGACTGGGCCGGGTCCGCAGGTGCGCCGACCTTGGCCAGCGTTGTGCCGTGGCACACCTCCAGCAGGCCTTTGAAAATCGCGGCCGGTTCTACCCCTAGATCATGCTGTTCGCGCAATGCGGCGAGCGCTGCGGGGGCATCGCCTGCCAGCAGCGTGGCAAAAAGGCGGCGGATCGCCCCGCGATCCGACAGGCCGAGCATGGCGCGCACCTGATCGCCCGTCACCGTGCCCGCCCCCGCATGGTCGGCCTGGGCCATATCGGCATGCGCAATGGCTTGGTCGAGGATTGACAGGCCGTCACGCACTGAGCCTTCGGCGGCCCGGGCGATCAGCGACAAGGCTTCTGCTTCGGCTTCCACGCCTTCGGCCTTGCACACCTTGTCGAAATGGCTGGCCAGCAAATCTGCCGGGATGCGCCGCAGGTCAAAACGCTGACAGCGGGACAAGACCGTGACCGGAACTTTTTGAATTTCCGTTGTCGCAAACAGGAATTTCACGTGCGGCGGCGGTTCTTCCAGCGTCTTCAAAAGACCGTTGAACGCGGCCTTTGACAGCATATGGACTTCGTCGATGATGTAGATCTTGAAGCGCGCCGAAACAGAGGCATAGCGCACCGCCTCGATAATTTCGCGAATATCGTCGATGCCGGTGTTGGACGCGGCATCCATTTCGATGACATCAATATGGCGGCCATCCGCAATCGCCTGACAGGGTTCGCACTGGCCACAAGGATCAATCGTTGGCCCGCCTTGTCCATCCGGACCAATGCAGTTCAGTGCCTTGGCGATCAGGCGCGCGGTTGACGTTTTGCCAACCCCGCGTACCCCGGTCATCAAAAAGGCATGGGCCAGACGGCCGCGCTTGATGGCGTTGCCCAGCGTCGTGACCATTGCGTCTTGGCCGATCAGCTCGGAAAAACGCTGGGGCCGGTATTTGCGTGCCAAAACGCGATAGGCTTGGGCTGGCTCTGCGGGGGCAGCCGCCGGTGCAGCCTTTGGCGGAGGCGGAACGCCCAGATCAAAGCCGGGCCCCAAATCATCTTGCATATCGGTCGCGTCAGACATGAACGCCTTTTAGGCGCACATCCTGCGAATGTCGAAGATTTAGTCTGTCAGAAAAGGTGGGAGCCGGAACGACCCGCGGCAAATTCGTTGTGGCTGCTTCCTTCCGGACCTGACCAGGTTGGCGAAGACCACGTCCGCCCGACTCCCGGACGCGCATATGGCGATCCGTCGCCCAAAGGGCAAGGGGCGGGGGGTCAGCGACCCTGCATATTATGGGCTTCGCTGGGAATGTGGACAACAAGGCCGTCCAGCGAATCGTCGAGCGAGATCTGGCAGGCGAGGCGGCTGTGCCGGGTGGCCCCTGCCGCCAAATCGATCATATCTTCCTCGTCCTCGCTTGCGCGGGAGAGCTTGGCAAACCAATCCTCCGCCACAATGACATGGCAGGTGGAACAGGCCATCTGTCCCTCGCACGTGCCTTCCAGTGGCAAGCCGGCGGCTTGGCCAACATCCAGCAGCGACTGGCCAGCAGCTGCCTCTGTTGCGATTTCTGTGCCGTTTGCAGCGATAAAGTGCACCCGAATCATGGCCTTGTTTGTCCTTGTTCGTCTGCGGCCTCGAATATCCGTTGCAGCGCCCGGCGCAAATCGGCTTCTTGGGTATAGCGTCCAAAACCGATGCGAAGGGAAGATCGCGCCTCGGCATCGGTCAACCCCAAAGCACGCAAGACATGGCTGGGTCGCCCCGATCCGCTGGCGCAAGCCGAGCCCGCGGAAAAGGCAATATCACGCAAGCCAGAGATCAGCCGCGCAACATCCAGCCCCTCGCGCCGGATGTTGAGGTTGCCCGGATAGCGCGCCGTGCTTGATCCATTGAGTGTCCAGCCGGAGGGCAGCTCTGCCTTAGCAATTGTCCATAGGTGACGGACATGGGCAGCATCTTGCGCCATACGGTCGGCCGCCAATTTGGCCGCCGCGCCAAAGCCCGCGCACAAAGCGGGTGACAGCGTGCCGGATCGCAACCCGCCTTCTTGCCCGCCGCCGTGCAGGAGCGGCGTCAAAGCGACGCCATCGTGGACCCATAGCGCCCCAATGCCTTTGGGGCCGTG
>JAHEGQ010000082.1:4992-5940 GCA_024645025.1 Sphingomonadaceae bacterium | reverse complement strand
GCCGTCGAGCCCGGCCCAAAAGATGGCGGCCCGCGATTGCATGCCATTGGCTCGGTTGTATCTCGCGCGCCAAAGGCCGGCAAAACTGTTTTGTTGGCGGGCACGCGACCTGTCGGCGTGGTCGAGATTGAACCCCCGCGCGGCGTGCCTTTGATCGGCCCGGCCGACATGAGCCGGGCGAAAGTGACGGTCTGCCCCAGCGTGTCGCATGACCCGCGCTATCAGGTCGCGGCCGGCGAAAAAGTGTCGGGCGGCGGGTTCGTGGCTGACTGGCAAGCCAAACGCCGCGGGGCCGGCGCGCAATGAGCCATCCGCCAGCCGCGCCATACCCGGCAGACACGCGGGCCAAGGGCTGGCGTTTTGAGCTGGACTATGAACAGATCGAGCAATCGGATACATGGTCTATCGCGTCGGAAGTAGCCATGGCCCAGCCCGCGCTGCTGATGCTGTGGATAACTGCCTGGGCACAGTCTCCGTGCGGGTCACTGCCGGCCGACGAAAACATCATCAGGGCCAAGTGCCGGATACCTGCCGCCATGTGGCCTGGCCTGCGCGATGTGCTTTTGCGCGGCTGGTGGCTGGCTGATGACGGCCGGCTGTATCACCCAACGATCACCGCGCGCGTGCTGGAAATGATGACCCGCAGGCGCGGCGAAGCTGACCGAAAAGCGCTCTTCAGGGCCAAAAAGTCCCAAGTAAGTCCCGCCAATGTCCCGCGGGACAACCACGGGACTACCACGGGAGTCCCAGCGGAGTCCCCCGTGAGTCCGGCACCGGTACCGGAACCGGTACCGGGAATACTGAGAACTACCACCACCTTGCGGGCGGGCTCGCAGGCGCGTGAGGACCAAGACCCGGAATCCCCGGACCCGTCAACGGCCGGCTTCACCCCAACACCGGCCGGCGCAGTCTGCAAAGCCATGCGCCTCGCCGGCCTGGCGGACGTGA
>JAHEGQ010000082.1:3888-4968 GCA_024645025.1 Sphingomonadaceae bacterium | reverse complement strand
CCCGTGGGTTCTCGGGGCGGTCGAAGGCGAGCGGACCCGGGCAAACACGATGGCCGGAAAGCTGCACCAGGGCGCGATGCCGGGCAAGCCACCGCCAACCGTCCAAAGCGACGAAGCGGCCAAAACTTCGGCGCTTTTGAAGTCGCTGGAGCTTTCGCCGGAAGAAAAAGCAAAAGCGGATGCCGCAAGAAGGGCCTTAATCGGGCGTTTGAGCGATGTTTCTAAAGAGTTAAGGGCATGACAGCACCAAGCAAATTTAAAACGCTCTGCGGCCGTTCTGGCCAAAGTGGCGATGCAAGCGGTTCACCGTTTTTTTCAGCTGCATTTGCGCCGCCTGTGGATGTTGCTGCGCTGTTTGTTGAGCCGGATGGCTGCTATGCGGGTGCGCCTGGTGTTGACACCTGGGACGAGGCCCGCGATGCGCGCACCTATAGCGGCCCTCACCCGGTGGTGGCGCACCCGCCATGCCAGCGCTGGGGCAGGTTCTGGCGCGGCAGCACGCGCAAGCCGCACCAGTACAAGTTGGGCGACGATGGCGGGTGTTTCGAGGCCGCGCTGCGGGCTGTGCTGACATGGGGCGGGGTGCTGGAACACCCGGCACACAGCAAGGCGTGGCACGCTTTCGGACTGTGCAAGCCCGAAGCCGGCAAAGGCTGGCAGCGCAGCGACATGGGGCACCCAAGTAGCGGTTACTCGGTGTGCTACGTGGAACAGGGGCACTACGGCCACGCCAGCCGAAAGCCGACATGGCTGCTGGCGAACGTACAGCCGGGCGTGCTGCCTGTGCTGAACTGGGCAAAGGGCGAACAGCGCCTGCCGGCCTGGATGATCGAGCGCTACGGCTACGAGAAGGCAAGGCGTATTGGCGTGGTGGCGATGGTCGGCGGCAAGAACAAGACCGCAATACGCAACGCCACGCCTGAGCCTTTCCGCGACCTGCTGTTGTCAATTGCGCGGAGTGCGGCCTCATGAGCGGCGCCGAACGCACCAAAAAGCCTGCGGTCTGCAGCGGCGTCAAAGCGCTGCAGGACATTTACGACCGGTGCATCCCAGATGCCGAGACGGGCTGCCTGTTGTGGG
>JAHEGQ010000082.1:0-3878 GCA_024645025.1 Sphingomonadaceae bacterium | reverse complement strand
TGGGGCGATGAGTGGCGGGCGCTGGGCCGTTCCGATGGTGGGAATTAGCACGCAATCACCCTGGCGGCCTGGGTCGACAGCAACAGCCATGCGGGCGGCTTGGGCGCTTGCTGGCCGACAGCTGCGGCGGGGCGATGTGGTGTGGCGCCAGGTTTGTACGGACAAGCGCTGCTGCAATGTCGAGCACCTTCGGGCGGGGCCTCGAGGCGTGATGCTTTCAGCCGTTGCGGCAACTGGGCGCAATCGGGGCAAGCCAGAACGCGCGGTGGTTTGTGCCAAGGCTCGGGCCAAGATGCTGACCCCGGTCGATGTCGTGCGCCAGGCTGAGACGATGTTTGCCGCTGGCGCGTTGCAAAAGGATGTCCGGTCGGCGCTTCGGCTGGGCCAGAAAACGGCGGCAGCTATCCGCGAAAACCGGCACCCGAATAGCGCGAAACGGCAAAACGTGGTGCGCATGGCCAGCGTTTTTGCGCTTGGGGGCGGTGCATGATCGTCGTTGGCATTGACCCCGGGCTAACGGGCGCGCTGGCATTTGTCCATGCTGGCCAGGCCGTTATCGAGGACATCCCGACATTGCCGCTGACCGGCAAGGGCTTGGTGACGCGTCGCATTGATGGGCTGAAGCTGGCCGAGATCGCCCGCAGGCACTGCCCAGCCGATGCGTGCGTGACGGTCATTTGCGAGGCCGTTGGCACGATGGGCGGGAAAAACAACGCTGTCCAAACGCAGGGTAGTTTGCTTCGCAGCTTGGGCGCTATCGAGGCGGTGTTTGATGTTTTGCGTTGGCCTTGCCTAATGGTTCGGGCGCAGGAATGGCAAAAGCATTACCTGCTTGCCGGGAAGAAGACCGAAAAGCGCGCGCGGGGTGAGTTGCCGGCTGCAATCTCGAAAGCGGCGGCGCTATACCCCGGCGCCAGGCACCAGCTGCTGCGCGTCAAAGACCATAACCGGGCCGAGGCGCTGCTAATTGCGCACTATGGCGCCGTGCTTTGCGGGGTGGCGGAATAATGGAAACCGGGCGCATGGTTACTCTTGTCGACGGCACCGAAGTTGATAGCGCTAGTCAAGCCTGGCGCCATGAATGCGAGGCTCGGGCCATTGCTGCGCTGTGGTCGCTTGACGAGCGGCGGGCTTGCCTGGATCGCATCGAGACAAAACGCGGCAAGGCAACGGCGGATGAACTGCGGGCAACTATGCGCAAACTTTGGGACGCGCGGCAGAAGGCGGGCCAATGAAAATGCAAAAAGCCTGTTTTGCCTCTTGTGCCGAAACAAAAGGGGGCTCGATGATTGACATGGATTTCAACCGCTTAAAACTTGCGGCGATTCTCTACCTCTTGATAGGCGTAGCGTGCTTTGGCCCGGCGACAGTTCAAAGCGAAAAAGCTAGAGCCGAGTACCAAGCCAAATGCCGCGCCGAAAAAGCCGGCGATGAGACAGCGTTGCGTTGGTGCCCGGTTGTTGGGCCAAGCACGAGTGACGGCTTACCAAAGGCTGTATTTTGGCCTCTCTGGATAAGCTACACGGTTGCCAGTCAGCCCGCAAAGCTCAATGAAAAAGATTCTGGCAAATGAGCGCATTGGACAAAATAGCTTTCTGGCGCAGGGCTGAGCGTGACGAAACGCGAGACGATGCATGGAAAGATACTGTTCCAATGGCAACTGTCCGGCTTTGCGGGGGGCTGAAAAACGGCAGCAGCACGCGCGACCCGGACCCGATGTGCGCGACTTGTCGGCGCTATGAGGCGAGGCACGATAGCGGCGCAGTTCTTTTTGTGCCTAGCAGGGTTCGCGCTGTTTGGGACTTTTCAGGTGTTGCGTCGCTAACGTGCGCAGATAGAGTCGCGGGATGGAATGCTAATGACTGAAAACATTTGTGCAACGTGCAAGTTCTGGTTTACAGAAGACATGGCCTCGGGGTCATGTAGGCGATACCCGCCAACAATTGATGATATTCAATTGCAATATGCGCGCGATATGGGGCTTGTCGAGCACTACCCAGCTGATAGCGTCGTTTGGTGGGAGAGCCCGCGCACAGGTGTTGATTATTGGTGCGGCGAACATCAACAAAAGACTGATGATGTTATGCGGCGCGAGGGTAGCAAATGAGCCAACTGGTTACAAAACCCAAACGCAAAGCGACTGGCGCTGCAGCTATGGGCCCCGGCCCAGGTCGGCCTAAAGGGTCGGTCAACAAGATGACTGTTGACCTAAAGACGATGATTCTTGGCGCGCTTGATGAGGCTGGCGGCGTTGATTACCTCGTCAGGTGCGCTAATGATCCGAAAACAGCGTCGGCGTTTCTAACGCTCGTTGGCAAGGTGCTGCCGCTGCAGGTAAACGCCAACTTCCAAGGCCAAATGACGGTAACGCGCATCGAGTTGGTTGCGCTGGACGATAAGTGAGCAAAACATGGGCGACCAAAACGAACAGACCACACCAGACCGCCGGCCCGCTGTTTGGGGTCCGGTTCAGCAAATGGTTCGGCCCCGCGCGTGGGTCTGGATTGACCAGCCAAGTGGGCGCGAGGTTTACAGCGGGTGGCTAGACCCGAGACCGACCGAGACAAGCAAACCGCTGTACGACCAGGCCGCGCTAGACGCTGCCGTGGCCGCAGAGCGCGAGCGGTGGCAGCGCGTTGCCGAAGCTGCACAAGCAGTGACGGCTGATGTGGTTGACCGGATCGGCCATTTCGAGGTGCCTTCGTACCTTATGGCAGCCCTGGCGCTGGCGCTGGACGATAAGTGAGCGAACACATGCGCATGCTTCAGATTTACCAGCATGGTGTTGGGCTTTTTAGTTACAGGCTTGATTTGATCGGAGCGATTCATAAAAGGACCCCTTCTAGTCTTAAGGGGACAGATGCGGCGGTTCAGCTTGTTGTTGTGTTGCTCCAGCCAATTGGAGAGTATGTGCAGGAACAGACATTCAGTTTCAAAACGCTACATGAAGCTGAATTGGCAATGACCGTCCATGAATTGTGATGACTGAATCGACACGTTGTCTGGATGTGTTAATTTCGGTTGGCGGATTGAACATGTGCGTTATTAACGTTGCCGATAAGCGGCCGGTACCCCGGTCCGCTTGATTGGCATGGTTAGGCGTGTGGTGGAAAACCGAGAAGGAGATGGCATGAAGATCAGGACACGGCTGTTTAGTGCCTACGTTGTTGGCGGTGCTGGATGGTTCCGGCTGTTTGGCTGCGGCATAGGCTGGAAAGATACCCGGCACTTCCGACTGACATTCAGCGAGCGCAACGGTTACAAGAAGCACCTGATGCTGGGGCCGTGGTCATTTGCCATGCTGTGGGCGCGATGAACACGCCTAACAAGCATTCAACGACTCTTGCAAGCTCTGCGAACAAGGATTGAGCATGCGTCGCAGAACACGCCTTGAAGTCGCCGTGGCTTGCCAAAATCCAGCAAAACAGCCATCGTGACTGTCGCCCGTATAAAGCTACCCCCAAAACTGCGGCCCGTCTTCATCGGCCGGGCTGACGTTCGCGGCGCCTATGGCGGTCGAGGATCGGGTAAAACGCGCAGCTTCGCCAAGATGGCCGCCGTTCAGGGCTACATACACGGCAACGCTGGAACATCCGGCATTCTGCTGTGCGCGCGGCAGTTCATGAACTCACTTGAAGACTCGTCATTGGAGGAATGCAAGCGCGCGATTGAGGAAGAACCATTCCTTGCTGCATATTACGAGATTGGCGACAAGTACATTAGAAGCGTCGATGGCCGCATATCGTTTGCATTCGCTGGACTTGACAGAAACATTGCGTCAATCAAGTCTAAAGGGCGCCTGCTACTGGTGTGGGTGGACGAAGCCGAGCCCGTAACGGACGATGCCTGGACAACGCTAATCCCAACGCTGCGTGAGG
>JAHEGQ010000077.1 GCA_024645025.1 Sphingomonadaceae bacterium | reverse complement strand
GCGGGTTGGCGCCGTTATGATACCGTTGAAAACAGGGTCTCCTGTTTCCACATTGGCATCGCCTTTGACGCTGCCATCTGCCTCTACCGTCATTGAAAAGCTGGCGTTTTTCGTGCCGAAATACCCATTGGGATAATTTGTTTGGAAAAAGCGCTGACCGATCTGTCCCGCATCGGAGGACAAGGTGAACCCGCTTTGAAACTTTCGCGCGGCCAGAACCCCGGCATCACATGCGCCTTGCAATTGTTCCCGTGCCAAATAGGCGCGTGCCATATCCACGCTGCCGCTTACGATCAGCATCAGGGGGACCATGCTCAGGGCGGTCATGATGATGACGTTTCCCGCGCGCGCGCGCCAAAGGTGAGAGATGATGGATTTCAACAAGGCCACCCCGCGTTCGAAGGCCCACCAAATGGCGAGAAAGACAGGGGCTGGCTTTACCGGCGTTAGAGTTTAAGCGATGCAAATGGGTATGGTTAATGACTTGCCAATATCGGCGCTGGGCCAATTGATGTTGGGCTATGTGACGCGCGACCAACGCCCGCTGCACCGCTTGTGCTGGGCGCTGGACGCCCGTTTGGCAGGTGTTTTCAGGTCGGTTCGAGAACCGGCGATTGCCGACATTCGGTTTGCTTGGTGGCGGGACGCCCTTGCGCGCAATGACCAGAGCAAGGGGCGGGGTGACCCATTGATTGACGCGTGGCGCAGCTTTGGTTTGGCACACACACACCGGGCCTATGTGGAAGAACTCGTCGATGGCTGGGCGCAATTGGTTGGCCAAGACGGGTTCGACGCCTTGGTGTTGTCGCAATTCGCCGAGGCGCGGGGTGGTGGCTTGTTCGGGTTGATGGCCGGGTTGGACGTGCCGCCAACGGCCAACCCGTTGAGAGCCGTGGGAGCGCAATGGGCCTTATGGGATTTGGCCGGTCATATTGGCCAAGACGGCGCGGCTGAGGCGTGTTTGGCCGCGGCAGCAGCCTATGAACCGCTGCCGCTGCCGCAGCGCGCGGATATGCCCAAGGCCCTGCGTTTGATGGTACGACTGGCCCGGTCTGATGTGCGCCGAGACCACGTGCCCCTTCGGGGCTTTGCGCTGCGGCATTATCTGCACGTTCTTGTCGCTGCCCCCTTTGTTTGAAGGCGCTGGACAGGCGCTTCACTTTTGCGTTATGTCGCATTTCTACAAAGGAGATGCTGATGTGGCGGTATCTTGCCGGAGGCAGCGCGTTTTGTCTGCTTTTAGGGGTAGGCCTGTTTTTGGCGCATGAACTGCGGTCCAGTTCGCTGGCCATCGCCCCGCCGGCTGCGGCAAATGCGACTTCGGCAGATGATATGGCGGCCAACTTGGCACCGCCCGAAGCGGACCAGCGGTCCAAGGAAATGCGTCGTTTTAACCGCTATGATGCGGACCGAGACGGCAAGATTGCACCCGGCGAATTTCTGGCCACCCGTCGCAAGGCTTTCCTGAAATTGGACACCAATGGCGATGGCCGTCTGTCCTTTGAGGAATATGCCATCAAGGCACAGGCCAAATTCGCAAAGGCCGATCAGAACCGGTCTGGCGCGCTGGACCGAGCAGAATTTGCGACGACCAAGCCAGTCCGAAAGGCGCGGCCGATCCGGCCCTGTGCAGCTCAGCCGTCAGAGGCCAAGGATGGCGCCAAGGATGCAGAGGCCGAAAGCTGATCAGGATGCCAGTCCTGAAAAGCGGCGCGCGCCCGATCGGTATAAAGCTGTTTGCGATCAGATTTGCGGGTGGTTCCCGTCAGCGGCGGAAAGAGCCCGAAATTGACGTTCATCGGCTGGAAACTGTCAGCCTCTGCGCCGCCGGTAATATGGTTCAGCAAAGCCCCCAAAGCTGTCTCTGCCGGCGGCAAGCTGCAAGGCGCGCCGCTCAGTTCATCGATCCAGAAGCGCGCGGCCAATAAGCCAATGGCGGCGCTTTCGATATAGCCCTCGCAGCCTGTAATTTGCCCGGCAAAACGGATGGAGGGTCTGGTCTTCAGCCGCAGCGAGGGGTCGAGCAGCTTGGGTGATTTGATGAAGGTGTTGCGATGCAAACCGCCAAGGCGTGCGAATTGCGCATTTTCTAGCCCCGGGATCATGCGGAAAATCCGCACCTGTTCGGCGTGCTTCAGCTTGGTCTGAAAGCCCACCATGTTCCACAGCGTGCCCAGCGCATTATCCTGCCGCAATTGGACGACGGCATAAGGCCAGCGCCCGGTTTTTGGATTGTCGAGGCCCACCGGCTTCATGGGTCCATGCCGCAGCGTGTCGACGCCCCGTTCGGCCATGACTTCGACCGGCATACAGCCGTCAAAATAGGGGGTATTGGCTTCCCATTCTTTGAAGCTGGTCTTTTCACCCGACAGCAAAGCCGCATGGAAGGCCAGATATTGGTCCTTATCCATGGGGCAATTGATATAATCCTTCGTGTCACCCTTGTCCCAGCGGGACGCCATCCAGGCAATGTCCATATCAATGGTTTCGTGGTGGACGATGGGGGCCAGTGCATCGAAAAAGGCCAGCGCTTCCTCTCCCGTTTCTTGGGCAATCGCTGCGGCAAGGGCGGTTCCGGTTAAGGGGCCGGTCGCGATGATCGCGGGGCCATCGGGCAGGGTGTCGACGCGTTCCCGGGCAAGGTCGATATTGGGATGATCGCTGATCGCGCGCGTGACAGCGGCGGTATAACCATCACGATCCACCGCCAAGGCAGAGCCGGCGGGCACGCGGTGCGCATCGGCAGCGGTCAGAATTAAGGACCCCAGTCGCCGCAATTCCTGATGCAACAGGCCAACGGCGTTGCGGTCTGCATCGTCGGAGCGAAAGCTGTTGGAACAGACCAGCTCGGCCAGATCATTGGTCTGGTGCGCGGCGGTTTGTTGACCCGACCCCCGCATTTCAGACAAGCGCACGCGGATGCCGGCCTGTGCTAATTGCCATGCGGCTTCTGATCCGGCGAGCCCGCCGCCGATGATATGGACCTGATGTGTCATGGCCCGGCCTTTAGGCAATCTCTAAGGCAATGGCGAGGGGTAAGGCCGCGATTTGAGCCAGCCATCGCGATTGGAAAAGCGGCAAGATCTGGACAGTTCGCGTCTTGCCCGGCAGTCTGTAGTTGAGAGGGGTCCAAGCATGGATAAGACGCAACAGGCCAAATGGGCGCTTTGGGGATCGCTTTTGGCGGGCCTCAGCTATCTGATACCCGTTGCCGCCCAGGTGCACGGGCCGGCCATCATCCTATGGAAGGGCCTTGGCGTCGGCCTTTTGGCGCTGCACGCGGCGTTGCGCGCCACGTCAGGCATCGGCCGACAAATTGCGCTGGTCATGGCCTTGGGTGCCGCCGGGGATGTCGTGCTGGATATCCATTTTGCAGCCGGTGCCGTCTTGTTTGCGCTGGGCCATATCGTGGCAATCCAGCTTTATTGGCAAAACCGACGATCCAACTTGCCTTTTAGTCAGAAGCTTTTGGTCGCGGCCACGCTATTGGGCGTTCCGCTGATTGCATGGATGCTGACGATGCGGGTTGAGGTTGTCTTTTACACGCTGTTCCTTGCGATCATGGCAGCGACCGCTTGGGCAAGCCGCTTTCCCCGCTATAAAACGGGGTTGGGTGCGATGATGTTTGTGGCGTCAGACCTTTTGATTTTCGGCCGCATGGGCGCTTTGGCAAGCATGACGGGCATGGGCCTTGCCATTTGGTCGCTCTATTATTTGGGGCAGGTGCTGATCGCGCAGGGGGTTTTGGCCAGCGCGCACAGCACTGGGTCGGCCCCGCGTTAGGGCAGAATAACCGCCCGGCCAATAATTTCCCGCTTTTCCATTGCTTCAAACGCCTTGTTGGCCTCTGCCAGAGAAAATCGGTGGGAAATATGCGGACGCATGACGCCCTGCTGGGCCAGCAGCGATAACGCTTCATGCGTCCGGCGGCCCAAATCAGGGTCGCGGCGCACGGCTTCGCCCGCGCGCAGACCCATGATGCTGTAGCCCTTGATCAGCGCATGATTGGCTGGAAAGTTGGGAATGTCCCCGCTGGCAAAGCCAACAATCAAAAACCGGCCATTCCAGCCGATCATCCGGGTTGCCGCCATCGCCAAGGGGCCACCAACCGGATCGTACACAACGTCCACACCCCGGCCTTGAGTTGCGGTCTTCACGGCCTCAATCAGGTCGGGCTGGTCATTCAGAAACGCGGCTTCGGCGCCTGCGGCACGAATGGCATCGGCTTTGGCTTGGGTGGAGGCAAGGCCGATCACCCGGGCGCCCTTGTGCACCCCCAGTTGAACGGCAGCCATGCCAACCCCGCCGCTGGCCCCCAGAACAAGCAGGGTTTCGCCGGGTTTGATCTGGCCCTTGTCGTTCAGCGCGTGCCACGCCGTCGTGGCGGACACAAACCAAGACGCACCTTCTTCATAACTGAAGCAGTCAGGCAGGTGAAACAGGGCATCTTCCAGCGCGACCGCCTGTTCGGCAAAAGCCCCCATGCGCACCGGGGCTATCACCCGATCGCCCTTGGCAAAGCGGGTGACGCCGGGTCCAACTTCCAAAATGTCGCCGGCGGCTTCAACCCCCGGGACAAAAGGCGGGTCAGGGCGGAATTGATATCCGCCCCGCGTCATTAGCAGATCCGGGAAGTTGAGGCCCGCCGCGCGCACGGCGATGCGGACCTCTGTGTCTTCCAAAGGGCGGGCCGACAGCGCCTGCACCTCAAGGGACGACGGTCCCTCAAGGGCTGTGCAAACAGCGGCGCGATATTGGCCGGTCAAACGCGTTCGATGATGATCGCGGGGGCCATGCCGCCAGCAGCGCACATGGTGACCAGACCACGCTTCAGGTCGCGGCGTTCCAGTTCGTCCAGAACGGTGCCGATCAGGATCGATCCCGTCGCGCCAATCGGGTGACCCAAGGCGCAGGCGCCGCCATTCACGTTCACCCGCGACCGATCCAGGTTCAGGTCGCGCATGAACTTTTCCGCGACCACGGCAAAGGCTTCGTTGATTTCCCAAAGGTCGATATCGTCAACGGTCAGGCCCGCGCGCGCCAGAACCTTCTTCGCCGCCGGGACGGGGGCGTTGAGCATCAGGGTCGGGCAATCGCCTTCATTCGCAAAGGCCACCACGCGCGCGCGCGGCTTCAGGCCATTTTTGTGCGCATAATCCTTGGACGCCAGCAACACGCCGGCAGCCCCATCCACCACGCCAGAGCTGTTGCCCGCATGGTGCACGCCCTTCCAGTCAAGGCCGGGATATTTCATCTGGATCAGCTTGCGGAAGGTCATGCCGCCGCCCAGATCAAAATCGGCCATGCCGTCAAACGAGGCCTTTAACTGCGACAGGCCTTCCAGCGTCGTTTCGGGGCGTGGAAATTCTTCATGGTCCAGCGCAACCGTGCCGTCTTCGTTATACACGGGAACCAGCGACTTGCTGAACGCGCCTTCGGCCAAGGCCTTTTTCGCTTTCATCTGGCTGTCATAGCCCAACTGGTCGACGACTTCGCGGGTGATGCCTTCCATGGCTGCGATCGCGTCGCCGCACACGCCCTGGTGCGACTGCGGGTGCACCTTCATCAGGCGCATATTGCCCGAGCCCATGCCCAGCGGCTTGATGCCGGCATTGGCTTCTTCGGCGCCGATCGTCTGGGTGTAGCTCATCATTTCGGTGCCGCCAGCGACAACCAGATCTTCCATACCGGACATGATCGTGGCTGCCGCCAAGTTGACCGATGTGATGCCCCCGCCGCAGAAGCGGTCCAGCGTCATGCCCGAGGCGCGGATATCATAGCCAGCGTCCAGCGCTGCCATCCGGCCAAGGTCGCCGCCCTGCTTGCCCTTTTGGGTGGAGGTGGACCAGATGACGTCTTGGACATCTTCGGTTTTCAGGTTGTTGCGGTCCTTCAGCGCCTTCAGCACGGTGGCGGCAAGATGCTGCGGATGCAAGTGGGAGAGGGCTCCCTTGCCC
>JAHEGQ010000030.1:19205-27693 GCA_024645025.1 Sphingomonadaceae bacterium | reverse complement strand
TCACCGCCCGCGCGGTCTTTTAGGGGCGGGTAGTGAAGAGCCGAACGCGCTGATCTCCGTCACGCGTGGCCCCGGTCGCTTCACGCCCAATTTGCGCGCGACCAGCATCGAAGTTTATGAAGGGCTGACCGCGACGAGCCAGAACCGTTGGCCGTCGCTGCGCTTTGACTTTGGCGCGATCAACGATCGGCTGGGGATGTTTTTCCCGGCGGGCTTCTACAACAAAACCTTCATGTGGCCCCGGTCCTTCTGGGAAAAGCTGTATGAGCCCGCGATCCGCCGCATGGCGGGCCTGGGCAATCCTCCCACCGAGATCGACCCCGATCATTATGCGGCGACGTACGCGCATTGCGACCTTTTGATCATTGGCGCAGGCCCTGCGGGCATTGATGCGGCGTTGGAAGCCGCCGGGACCAAGCAACGCGTTATCTTGATTGACGAGCAGGATGAGGCCGGGGGCGGCGCGCTGTCGGATCCAACGCTTTGGCCTTGGCTGGAGCGCAGCCTGAAGGCGCTCGCTGACGCACCCAATGTCACAATCCTGACGCGCACAACGGCGTTCGGCTATTTCCACGATAACTTTATCGGCGCGGTGGAGCGGTTGACCGACCATCTGGCCGAAACCGGCCATGGCCCGCGCGAAAAGCTGTGGCGTATCCGGGCAGGGGAAGTGGTGCTGGCCCAAGGCGCGATTGAACGGCCTTTGGTGTTTGACGGCAACGATACGCCCGGCGTCATGTTGTCCTCTGCTGCCAAGACCTTTGCCCTGCGCTATGGCGTCGCGGTGGGCCAGTCCGTGGTGCTGATGGCGAGCCATGATAGCGGCTGGCGCGATGGGATCGCGCTGGCGAAGGCGGGCGTGGGCATCGCGGCGATCATCGAAGTGCGTGACACGGTGTCGGCCGAGTTGCAGGCCGAAGCCGCGGCCCTTGGCATCGCCGTGCATCTGGGACACAGCATCATCGGCGTTTCCGGTCGGCATTCGGTTCAAGGCGTGGAAATCGCTGCCAATGAGGGCACGGGCCGCACGACGCTGTCTTGCGACGCGGTGCTGATGGCCGGCGGCTGGACGCCAACGCTCCACCTGTGGTCGCACAGCAAGGGCAGCATTGATTGGCGCGACGATTTGGGCGCCTTCGTGCCCGCAACGCCTGCGGAAAAGGTGCGCTGCGTCGGCGCGTGTTCGGGCAATTGGAATTTTGGCACAGGCGCGACGATCGACGCCCTGCCCACCCCCAAAGACCCGCGTCGGATCAAGGCCTTTGTCGACTTCCAGAACGATGTCACGGCGAAGGACATTCGCTTGGCGGTGCAGGAAGGCTTCCGCTCCATCGAGCACATCAAGCGCTATACCACCAATGGCATGGCGACCGATCAGGGCAAGACATCCAACCTGAATGGCTTGCAAATCGCCTCTGGCGCGCTCGCCAAGCCCGTCACCGATATAGGCCTGACGACCTTCCGCCCGCCCTACACACCGCAGACCTTCGGCGCGCTGGCGGGCCATGCAAAGGACGCGTTGTTCCAGCCGACCCGCAAGACCAATATCGACAGCTGGGCCGAAGAAAATGGCGCGGTGTTTGAACTTGTCGCGCAGTGGCGCCGGGCGCGTTATTTCCCGAAGCCGGGCGAAGACATGCACGCGGCCGTCAACCGCGAGTGCCGCATGGTGCGGTCTGCCGTTGGCATTTTCGATGCCTCGACGCTTGGTAAAATCGAAGTGGTCGGGCCGGATGCGGCAGAATTCCTCAATCGGATGTATACCAATCCGTGGAAGTCGCTGGAACCGGGCCGGTGCCGCTATGGCCTGTTGCTGAAGGAAGACGGATTTATCACCGATGACGGCGTGTCCGCGCGTCTGGCTGAGGACCGGTTCCATCTGACGACAACCACCGGGGGCGCGGCCCGCGTGCTCAATATGATGGAGGATTATCTCCAGACCGAATGGCCCGACCTCAACGTCTGGCTGACCAGCACGTCCGAACATTATGCCGTCATCGCGCTGCAAGGCCCGATGGCGCGCAAGGTGCTAGAGCCCTTGGTTGAGGGCATTGACCTGTCGGCGGAGGCTTTCCCCCATATGGCGGTGCGCGAGGGTAAAATCTGCGGCGTGCCGACGCGACTTTTCCGCGTCAGCTTCACAGGCGAACTGGGCTTCGAAATCAACGTGCCGTCCGCTTATGGCCGCGCGTTGTGGGAAAAGCTGATGGCCGAGGGCCAGAAATACGACATCACGCCTTATGGCACCGAGACGATGCACGTTCTGCGCGCTGAAAAGGGCTTTATCATCGTGGGTCAAGACACGGACGGCACGGTGACCCCCTTTGACGCCGGGCTTGACTGGGCGGTTGGTAAGAAGAAGGTAGATTTTGTCGGCAAGCGGTCGCTGGCCCGGCCCGACCTTGTGGCCCCGGGGCGCAAGCAATTGGTCGGTTTGCTGACAGACGACCCCGATGTCGTGCTGGAAGAAGGGGCGCAGGTCGTCGCGGACCCCAATCAACCCGTGCCGATGAAGATGATCGGCCATGTCACGTCCTCTTATTGGAGCGAGACACTGGGTCGCTCAATCGCAATGGCGCTGGTCGAAGGCGGGCATGGTAAGATGGGTGAAAAGATCTATGTGCCCATGCCCGACAAAACCCATGTCGCCACGATCAGTTCGATGATCTTTTATGACGCAGAAGGAGCACGCCTCCATGTCTGAGCTTTTGACCCGGCAAGATCCGGTTCCGGCTGCGGCTTTTTCAGGCAATCAGGTCGTTATCCGGGCCGCCCCCGCTATGGCACGCTTCTCGCTGCGCGCGCGCGATCCGGCCGATCTGACAGCCGTTCTTGGCTTTGACGCCCCGACCAAGATTGGCGCGACTGCCAACGGGCTAGCTTGTCTTGGCCCGGATGAATGGCTGTTCCGCACAGCCGAGGGTACCGCTTTGCCGGATGCGTCTGGAAAGCTGGTGGCCGTCACCGAGGTCAGCCATCGCAATATCGGGCTGATCGTGGAAGGCGCACGGGCGGCGGCTGTTCTTTCGGCGGGCTGTCCGCTGGATCTGTCGCGCTTTGCCGTTGGCCGGGCCACCCGGACAATCTTTGAAACGGTGGAAATCATCATCGAGCGCGAGGCCGAAGACCGCTTTCATGTCGAGGTCTGGCGCAGCTTTGCGCCATGGCTATGGACGGCCCTGACGCAGGTTGCTGCGGAATAAAGCGCAAGAGAGGGAATAAGATGGGGGACTGGACGCGAGACATCGACACCGGCGATTATGGCGCGTCCAACCGGCTTTGGGCCGGGATGCAGATCAACCCGGCCGTCTTTTTTCCAACGGCGATCCTGTCGCTGGGCGTCATCCTTTACAGCATCATCTCGCCGCAAGGGTCGGCCGACCTGTTCTCAGGGCTTCGGGTCGCTGCCGTTACCCATTTTGATTGGCTGTTCATGTCGGCGGGCAATCTGATCCTTGCCTTTTGCATCGCCATTGCGCTGTCGCCGCTGGGTAAGATCCGGCTGGGCGGCGTTGGCGCGACGCCAGATTATTCGCGCCTGTCTTGGTTTTCGATGCTATTTGGCGCGGGCATGGGCATAGGCCTTGTCTTTTATGGCGTGGGCGAGCCCGTCAGCCATTTCATGGCGTCTATGGCTGGGGGAAGTTCCGCCCCCTTGGGCGGCGCCGCCCACAATCCAGAAGCTGCCCGCGCGCTGGCGATGGCGGCGACCATTTACGACTGGTCGCTTCACCCTTGGGCCATCTTTGCGCTGGTCGGGTTGGCGCTGGCAGTCTTTGCCTATGATTTCAACCTGCCCTTTTCCATCCGATCCACCTTTTACCCACTGATCGGCAAAGCGGCTTGGGGTCGGACCGGCGACGCGATCGAAATTCTGGCGGTTCTTGCCACGATCTTCGGCTTAGCCACCTCGCTTGGCCTGGGCGCACAACAAGCCATGGCGGGCGTCAGCCTGCTTTACGGGGTGCCGGGGACGGCGGGCGCGATCATCGGCCTGATCCTCATCATGGGCGGCGTGACCTTTTTGTCGGTGCGCGGCGGCATTGATCGGGGCATCCGCATCCTCAGCGAACTGAATCTCTGGGTCGCCTTTGCGTTGCTGGTGTTTGTGCTTGTGACTGCGGGCGGGCTTCAGTTGATGCGCGATATCGGCGCCAACATCATTGCCTATTTGCGCTATTTGCCCGCGCTCTCGGCTGCCACTGGCCGTGCGGATAGCGGCTTCTTCCACGATTGGACCGTCTATTATTGGGCATGGTGGGTCAGTTGGGCTCCCTTTGTTGGAATGTTCATGGCGCGCATCTCATTGGGCCGCACGGTGCGTGAATTTATGGCCGGTGCCCTGCTTGCCCCCAGTCTTTTGGGCATCATCTGGCTGACGATTTTTGGCGATGCCAGCATTGCCCATATCGTGTCGGGCGATGCTGCGGGGCTTGCCAAGGCCACGCTGGACCAGCAGCTTTTCGTGTTGCTGGGGCAATTGCCCTTTGCCCAGATCACGTCCTTCGTTGCTGTCTGCCTGATCATGATTTTCTTTGTCACCGGTTGGGATTCCGGCACGCTGGTGATCGACACGATGACCGCGGGCGGACGCACCGACACATCGCTTCGGCAAAAGGTGATCTGGCTGCTCGCCGTGGGCGGCATTGGCGTTGTCTTGTTGCTCAGCGGGGGGCTGGGATCCTTGCAGGCAGGCGCGATTGCAACAGGTCTGCCCCTAATCGCGGTGCTGCTTTTGATGATGGTTGCCACATGGCGCGGCCTGATGACCTTGAACCAACGGATGCGTGCATGACCGATCAATTTGATTTTATTATTGTTGGTGCCGGGTCGGCTGGCTGCGTTCTGGCGGATCGTTTGAGTGCGGACGGCCAGCATAAGGTGCTGCTGCTGGAATTTGGCGGATCAGATCGATCCATCTTCATCCAGATGCCCGCCGCCCTTGCCTATCCCATGCACAGCAAGAAATATAATTGGGGCTATGAAAGCGAGCCGGAACCCGCGCTCAATGGCCGCCGCCTCAATTGCCCGCGCGGCAAGGGGCTGGGCGGTTCCTCCTCGATCAACGGGCTCGTCTATGTCCGCGGCAATCCGATGGACTTTGAAGGCTGGCAAAACGACCATGGGGCCAAGGGCTGGGGCTATGCCAATGTCTTGCCCTATTTCAAACGCGCTGAAAGCCGCAAGGAAGGTGGCGATACCTATCGCGGCGGCGATGGCCCACTTTCCACGACTTATGGCACGCTCAAAAACCCGCTGCATCAGGCGTGGCTCGATGCCGCGCAGCAGGCCGGTTATGCGCTGACCGAAGACTATAATGGCTTTCGGCAGGAAGGCTTTGGCCGGATGGACATGACGGTGCGCGATGGCACGCGCTGTTCGGCGGCCAAGGCCTATCTGTACCCGGCGCGCAAACGGCCCAATCTTCACGTCGTCCAACACGCGCTGGCCACCCGCATCCTGTTTGACGGCAAACGCGCAACGGGCATTGACTATGAACGCGGCGGCAAAATCTGCACCGCCAAGGCAACCAAAGAAGTTATCCTGTCGGGCGGGCCGATCAATTCGGTGCAACTGCTGAAACTGTCGGGCATTGGCCCGGCCGAAGAGCTGCGCCAGCATGGCATTGACGTGGTTGCAGACAGACCCGGCGTGGGGGCCAATTTGCAGGATCATCTGGAATTCTATTTCCAAATGGCCTGCACCCAGCCCGTCTCGCTTTACAAGCAAGCCAATCTCCTGGGCAAGGCGCTCGCCGGGGCCGAATGGCTTTTCCTGCGGCGGGGCATCGGCGCGACGAACCATTTTGAAAGTTGCGGCTTTATCCGCAGCCGCGCGGGCATCCCCTATCCTGATATCCAATATCATTTCTTCCCCATGGCCATTAATTATGATGGCAGTTCGCTGGCGAGCGAGCATGGCTTTCAGGCCCATGTCGGGCCGATGCGATCCAAGAGCCGGGGCAGCGTGACACTGCGGAGCGCCGATCCCCGCGAAGCGCCCAAAATCTTCTTCAACTATATGAGCCACCCAGACGATTGGGAGGAGATGCGGGCCTGTGTGCGGCTGACGCGCGAAATTTTCCAGCAGCCCGCTTTTGCCCCTTGGCGGGGCCGCGAAATCCAGCCGGGCGCTGACTGTGTGACGGACGATCAAATCGACGCCTTTATCGCAGAACATGTGGAAAGCGCGCTCCACCCCTCTTGCACCTGCAAAATGGGCGCGGTGGATGATCCGATGGCAGTTGTCGACCCGGAATTGCGGGTCATCGGTGTATCGGGCCTGCGCGTTGTCGACAGCTCTGTCATGCCCAGCATCACGACCGGAAACCTCAATGCCCCCACGATCATGATCGGGGAAAAGGGCGCGGACCATATTCTGGGCAAGCCGCTGCTCGCGCCGTCCAACGCGCCCTATTTCAAGCATCCCCATTGGGAAAGCGCGCAGCGATGACCCGGCACATCTTGGAGCCCGCCCGCCAGATTGACGTCATCCGCGAAACGGAGGTGCTGGTGGTGGGCTCTGGCCCCGGTGGTTTGGCCGCCGCCCTTGCTTCGGCGCGTGCGGGGGCAGAGACGATCCTGCTGGAACGCTATGGCTGCTTTGGCGGCAATATCACCCAAGTCGGGGTGGAAGGCTTTGCCTGGTATCGCCACCCCGAAACGATCGACAGCGAAGGCATTGGCCGGGAGTTTGAAGAACGCGCCAAGGCGATGGGCGCCGCTATGCCCGAACCCCAATCGATCAGCCATAGTCTGGATGCCGAGGGGTTTAAGTGCGTGGCCGACACGCTGGTGGAAGAAGCGGGCGTTATTCCAATGCTCCACCGCCTGTTCGTCGCGCCGATCATGGACGGCGATGTGATCCGCGGCATCATCGTTGAAAGCAAGGCCGGCCGAGAGGCGATCCTTGCCAAGCGTATTATTGATGCCACGGGCGACGCCGATATTGCCCATCGTGCTGGGGCGTTGACGCACAAGCACCCGGTGGATGAGATGATGTCCGTCTCTGTCATGTTTTCCATGTCGGGGGTCAACAAAACGCGCTTTATCGATGCGGTGAAGGCCGACCCCCAAAGCTATGGCGATTGGGCCGTGGGGGGCGAATGGGAAGTCATCACCGATGGCAAGGAGGACGAGATGTTTTCGCCCTTCCTGCGCAAGCCCTTCCAAAAGGCGTTGGAGGCTGGGCTGATCCCCGATAGCCTCGCGACGATTGCGGGGACTTGGGGCACCGTCTCTGATCAGGGCGATCTGACCTATCTCAATATGGTCCATCTCTATCTGGACGGGACGGACCCCGACGCCCTGACGCATGGTGAAATGGCCGGCCGCAAGCAAGCGATGCATGCCATCAACGCGCTGCGCGCTTTCATGCCCGGCTGCGAGACGGCAAAGCTGCGCAATTTTGGGATGACACTGGGTATTCGCGATACCCGCAAGATCGACGCGGCGTATAACATGACGGCAGACGATGTGCGCGGCGAAGCCCGGTTTGAGGACAGTATTGGCATCTTCCCGGAATTTATCGATGGTTATGGCTATCTGATCCTGCCGACCACTGGGCGCTATTTCCACGTCCCCTATCGGTCGATGCTGCCCAAGGGCGTGAAGAACCTGCTGGTCACCGGCCGGGCCATTGGCGGCGACAAGGTGAGCCACGCCGCTGTGCGCAACATGATGTGCTGCGCGGTCGCGGGGCAAGGTGCGGGTGTGGCCGCAGCGCTGTCGGTGCAAAGCGATTGCGATTTTGCCGCTGTCGATATGGCCGGAGTGCAAAAGGAACTGCGACGCCAAGGCGCCCGCATCGCCTGATCGCAATCAGCTGGACGCCGTCCCGCATCCTTCATTTTTGCAAAGGCCGATCTCGAAAAAGCATGGCCCGATTGGCGCGTTCTGCGTCTAGTATTAGCGCACCTAATAGACAAGTTTTCTGATTCCACGGGGTCACCCATTCCATGAAGCTGCCGCCAGAATTTGATCTTCATGCGCTGGAGGTGTTCGTGATGACCGTAGAATTGGGGGGGATGTCGCAATGCGCGACCCATCTTCAGGTCACACAATCGGCCGTTTCTCAAACCATTGCCCGGCTTGAAGCCGGGATTGGCGCCCCGCTTTTTGATCGGACCATGCGCCCCATGGGCCTGACGGCAAGCGGCAAGGCGCTGATGGACCGCGGACAGGCGCTGATCGCCCAAGCCCGGGCGACCTATGATGATGTGCGCGAAGGGGCCAATCTGCCGATTTCCAGCATCACGGTTGCCATGTCCTTCAGCCTGGCAAATGAGCTGACGACCCCGATTTTAAGCGAGTTAGGCCCCCGCGCGGACCGATGGAACATCCGATCGGGCATTTCGATGGAACATCAGGCCGAATTTTTGGCACGCGACATTGATATGCTGATTTCGGGCAGCTTCAATCTGGAACATCGCGGCGCTCTGGAACTACATCCGGTGCTGGAAGAAAGCTTCATCCTTGTCTTCCCCAAA
>JAHEGQ010000030.1:7593-19195 GCA_024645025.1 Sphingomonadaceae bacterium | reverse complement strand
TTCCCGCCTGACGGGGACCGGCCAGCAAATCGAACGCCAGATTGTTCGGATGAAGCTGAAGCTGCCAAACCTGATCGACGTTGAATCTTCGCACCAGCAATTGGGGCTGGTCGCCGCAGGGCTGGGCTGGACAATCACCACCCCGGTCTGCCTTGCCGCCGTGCCAGAATTGCATGACAGGCTGCGCCCGGAACCCATGACGCGCGGCCGTTTCGCCCGGCAAGTGCAAATCGTTGCGCGCGCGGGCGAACTGGGCGATATTCCCCGGCTGACCGCGTCTGTGTGCCAACGGGTCTTGCGCGAAAAGACCTTTGCCGGCGTTACACAAGAATATCCATGGATTGAGGAGCAATTGAGATGGCCAAGTGCATCGGTGATCAACGATGAAGCGTAACCTCTTATTGTGCCTGACGCTGGGCTTAGCGTCGCCGTCTTTTGCCTGTCCGTCTGGGCAAAGCCCCGCCATAGTTGGTGTCGATGCGCCAGAGCTTGCAGCATTGGGCAGCGAAGGGGTCGGCTTTCGATCGGTTACCTTGGTTCATAAGGCCCAGCCGGATCTGGAACATCCAGACCCCAAAACAGGCGCGGTCGCGCTGCGCGATCGGCCCTTATTGGTCGACATCTGGTACCCAGCCGAAGTCCGCAAGGGCCAAGCCTGCATCACCTATCGCGGTGCCTTATGGGGAGAGCCACCCCATCCGCCGACACCCTTTTCACAACCCGGATTGGCCGCACGCAATGCCAAGCCAGTGGGGCGTGGGCATCCCCTGATCATCCTGTCGCATGGCTATGGCAATGACCCGGGCGTGATGACCTGGCTGACAGAAAATCTGGCTTCAAAAGGCTATGTTGTTGCGGCGATCCACCATGCAGATCCAAACCGCTATCTCGCCACACCCACCATCAGTTCTGCCCCCAATTACAACCGACCCATGGATATTGGGTTTGTCGCAGCGCAGCTGCGGGCAAGCTTGGGATCGCAGATCGATCCTGAAAATGTCGCGCTGATTGGCTTTTCGCAGGGCGGATATGGCGTGCTGACGGCAGGAGGCGCAAGCCTTGACCCAACGCATCCTTATATGAACCTTGTCGCTGATGGCTGGCTGAAGAAAATTGCGCGCGGGGGGGACGCCGCATCTCTCGCCAAAGTGCCCGGCGTGAAAGCCATCGTCGCCATGGCGCCGGCTGGCGGCGGGGAGAATATGATTTGGGGCAAAGAGGGGCTGGCAGAAATCAAGGCCCCGACGTTGCTGATCGCGGGCGATCAGGATGGAACCGTGGGCTATGAAAAGGCCGCGAAATCCTTTTTTGGCCAGATCGTGAATAGCGACCGTTATCTGCTGACGTTCAAACAGGCTGGCCATGCCATTGGCCTTAACCCGGCACCCGAAGGAATGCGAAAGACCTTGTGGGATATTGATTGGTTTGAAGATCCGATCTGGCGGCAGGACCGCATCAACGCGATCAACCTGCACTTCATCACAGCCTTTTTGGACGTGCACCTGAAGGGCGCGCGCGACAAGCAAGCCTATCTCGACGTGCCTGTCGAAGACGCGGATACCGGCACATGGAAGGCACCGACCGGCACGTCATGGGGGGCCTACAGCCCGGGCGGGCCGGATGTCACGCTGTGGAAGGGGTTCCAGCAACGCCGGGCGCGGGGCCTGATGCTGGAACATAAACGTCCAGACTAAGCAGCCAGCGTCGTTGCTGCCTCTTGCCAAAAGTGCAGCAACGCCGCGCTGAAACTTAACGGCACATAGGCGTCGCACACATAAAATGATCGGACATAGAGCCGGACATTGACATGATCGATGACGGTTGCGGCACTGCAACCCGGCCCAAAGGCGGGGTCCTCAGCATTGAACACACCGCCTTCCATTAACAGGGCCCGCCAATCCGTGCCGGTGAGGCGGAACCGAACAAGCCCCCCGCCAATCGCGGTTACAGCGCCATCATCGCCCAGAATGTCGCCGAGTTGCGCGACATCGCCGTCCACCAGCCAAACGGTTGGTTCAAAGCGGATCAAGCTAAACTGATCCGTCCCTGCCCCTCGCCCCATGGCCGGCAGGGCAAAGCCCTTTACCGCTTCAAACCGACGTGCGACGTCGGCAGGATTGCTCCAGATTTCGACCGCATGGATCGGCGCTGCGGGCAATTGGGTGATCGTTACGTCAGTCACGATAGCGGTCCCCTGCCGTGTCATAGAAATGCGGATGGACAACCCGGACGCGCGCCTCTTGCCCGCGCGTGGGCGATGCGGCGATCAATTCTTCACCATGGCGATCAAAGCCATCGATCAATTGCCCCAGCGCGATCGAGCCGCCCTCAACCACGCGGAAGGCCGCGGCGCTGACATGACCCTGCGGCGTTCCGCCCGGTCCGGCAATCAGCATCGCTCCTTCAGGTATATCGCCCTTGATCGCTTCCAGACCCACCAACTGGCGGCGCCCCTTTTCGTGCAAAGCGGGGCGTTCAAGCCCGGCCGCGCCGATAAAGCCACCTGCCTTGTTCAGCATCTTGTCGAGCGCCAGATCATAAGGCGACAGGCGGCCATCAATTTCACCGCCGACAACAAGATGCCCCTTTTCGATCCGCAAGAACTCCATGGCTTCCAGCCCATACAGGCACCCGCCCTGTGCCGTGACGGCTGCTTCACAGGCTTGCCAGACTGCCGCCGCCTCGGATGCCGCAACATAGACTTCAAAGGCGCGTTCGCCGCTATAGCTGGCCGCAAGAACCTGCACCGCAACGCCCGCGATCGTCGCCGGAATGGCCGACATATGGCGCGGCGCCTCGGCTTGGATCAGGCCATCCAGCACCGCCTTGGCCTTTGGCCCGGCAATCGCAATGCCGGCATAATGTTCCTGCACATTGACCGCTGAGACGCGCAAATGCGGGCAGAGATATTGGCGGACATAAGAAATATGCGTCGCCATCCGGTCGGCCCCGCCCGTTGAACTGGTCAGTAAATAGCGGTTCTCCGCCAGCCGCCACACCGTCCCATCGTCAAAGGCCAAGCCGTCTTCGCGCAGCATGAACGTGTAGCGGCCGCGCCCCACCGCCAGCTTGGCAACGCTGGTCGCACAGATGATTTCAAGGAAGGCCGCAGCATCGGGGCCCGACACCTCAAATTTGGCCAATGTTGAGACATCCGTCATCCCAACGCCCGTGCGCACGGCGCGCGCCTCGCGCAGCGCAGCTTGGGCCAGTGTCTCTGCGCCTTGCGGATAGGCGCGCGGGCGGAACCAATAGCCCAAGGGCTGCCAGATCGGGTTCTTTGCCGCGTGAACGTCATACAGCGCCAGACGCCGGACATGGGCCCCGCCATGCGGCGCCCCCGGCCCGGCAAGCGTGCCCATGGCAACCGGCGTGTAGGGCGGGCGGAACGTTGTCAGCCCGGCTTCGGGGATGGACACGCCTTGCTGTTCGGCCAGACGGCCAAGCGCCGCCATGTTGCCCAGCTTGCCCTGATCGGTCGCCATGCCCAGCGTGGTGTAGCGCTTCAGATGCTCAACCGAGCGATAGCCTTCTGCCCAAGCCAGATCGACATCGGCCAGCGTCACATCATTCTGAAAATCGATGAAGCTCTTTTTGGGCTTGGACACTGGCCGGATCACACCAACGGCAATGGGGTTTGCCGCCCCACCAATCGTGGTGACGTTCTGCCGCGCGACATCCGGCACAAAGGCTTGTGCCGCTTCGTTCCAAGACAGCGTGCCACCGGCTTGCTGGTGGAGATGGACGACAGGGGTAAACCCGCCCGAAACCGCAATCAGATCAGCCGACCAGCTTTGCGGGACGCCATCCACAACCCCCTCAAGGCCCGTCACGCCCGAACGGCCGCCCTTCGCTGATTTTGGCAGTGCGTTGAAAAAGACGGGAAGGCCCGTTGCCCGCGCCGCCTCTGCAACGGACGAAGCCGTCGTGCGGGCATCAAGCAAGGCCACAATTTCCACCCCGGCCGCCGTCAGCGCAGCGGCGGTTTGATAGGCATCGTCATTATTGGTTGCGATCACCACGCGCTGGCCGGGCACAACGCCAAACCGCCGAATATAGGTGCGGACCGCCTGCGACAGCATGACGCCGGGGCGATCATTATGGGCAAAGGCCATCGGGCGCTCAAGGCTGCCGGTCGCGAGGATCACCTGCCCCGCACGCACGCGCCACAACCTTTGGGCAAGACCGTTGGAGGGCACTTGGCCCGGCTCGACAAGCAATTGGGTCAGGGTCACAAGATCATGTTCCCAATAGCCTGCCGCCGTGGTGCGGGTGAGGATACGACCGCCGGCCTTGCGGATGCGATCCGCCATCGCGTCGGCCCATGCGGCATCCAAATCTTGCGGATCCCGGATCAGCGACGCGCCAAGCACCGCGTCCTGCTCCACCAAGATCACGCGCTTGCCAGCATCGGCGGCGTCGGCTGCCGCCTGCAAACCAGCCGGGCCCGCGCCGACCACCAGTACATCGCAAAAGGCAGCGCGGTGGCTATAGCGATCCGGGTCGGCCTTGGTCGGCGCATTGCCAAGCCCGGCGGCCTTGCGGATGAAATATTCATAGATCATCCAGCGCTTGGCAGAGCCGAAAAACGTCTTGTAATAAAAGCCAGCAGGCAAGGCGGCAGAGAACAGGCCGATCACCGAGCCCAGATCAAAGCGCAGATTGGGCCAGCGGTTCTGGCTTCGGGCCACCATGCCTTCATACACAAAAACATCGGTCGCCCGGGTGTTCGGCTCACTGCGCCCGCCGACACCCACCGTCACAAGCGCATTGGGTTCTTCCACCCCGGCCGTCATGATGCCACGGGGACGGTGATATTTAAAACTGCGGCCAACCAGCGTGATGCCATTGGCCAACAAGGCTGCGGCCAGCGTATCCCCCGGCCGCGCGCGATAGGCCTTGCCATCAAAAGTGAAGTTGATCGTGGCGCCGTCCTTGGCGCGCGTTGGCCCCGTCATGGCAGCGCCTCCGGCCCAACGGCACGGACAGCCGTAATCTCATGCGTCACGCGATGGCGGGTGACCACCATCCAAGCCCGGCAGCCATAAGTGTGCCGCCAAATCTCATCATCCGGCCCGCGCGGATTGGTGCGGGTGAACAAAGTGGCCATCGCCTGCGTGCTGGGCGCGTCGAGCGCGACGACCGAATCCACCGTGCGTTCATACACAAATTCGGATTGCGCCCGCGGCCCGCAATGGGGGCAAGTGATCTGCATCATTAGCGGCTGCTCGGCATCGGGCCGCTCCCTGTTTCATCAATGGTCGCCCCGCGCTCAAACCGATCTAGCGAAAACGGGGCGTTGAGCGGATGGGGCTTCCCGGTCGCCAGCGTATGGGCATAGGTCCAGCCCGAAGCGGGCGTTGCCTTAAACCCGCCATAGCACCAGCCGCCGTTCAGATAGAGGTTGGGCACAGGCGTTTCACCAATGATGGGGGAACCATCAAAGCTCATGTCCGTCACCCCGCTCCAGGTGCGCAACATCCGCAAGCGCGACAGCGCCGGCACAAGGGCAAGGCCTTGGGCGACGGCATTTTCCATAATCATCGGGTGGCCGCGCTGGGCATAGCTGGGCCAATTGTCTGGATCGCCGCCAAAGACGATGCCGCCCTTGTCGGACTGGCTGATATAGCAATGCAGCGCCTGCGTCATGATAACCGTGTTGATCATCGGCTTCACGCCTTCGGTCACCATTGCCTGAAGCGTTTGCGATTCAATCGGCAGCTTGAGCCCGGCCAAGCCAGCCACATGGCCGCTATGCCCGGCCACACAAATGCCCACGCGCCCGGCGCCAATGCGGCCGCGCGTCGTTTCCACGCCGACAACAGCATCACCATCGCGGACAAAGCCCGTGACTTCGCACTTCTGAATGATGTCGACACCCATGCTGTCCGCGCCGCGGGCATAGCCCCACGCCACCGCATCATGCCGGGCAGAGCCGCCGCGCCGTTGGATCAGCCCGCCTTCAATCGGGAAGCGCGCGGTGCGCGACATATCGAGCAGCGGCTCCAGCTTGGCGACCTGATCACGGGTCAGCAGTTCCGCATCAATCCCGTCGCAGCGCATCGCATCACCTCGCTGCGCCAGCGTCACCATATCAGCGTCGCTATGACCCAGCGTCAGCGCGCCGCGCGGGCTGAACATGACATTATAGTTCAGATCATCGCTCAGCCCGTGCCACAGCTTCAGGCCGAATTCGAAAAGGTTATGCAGCGCCTCTTGGCGATAATTGGACCGGACGATGGTTGTGTTTCGGCCCGTATTGCCGCCGCCAATCCAGCCCTTTTCCAGCACCGCAATATTGGTCAGGCCATGCACCTTCGCCAAATAATAAGCGGTCGCCAGCCCGTGCCCGCCACCACCGATGATGATGATGTCATAATGCGGCTTGGGGTCGGGGTGACGCCAAGCGGGCTTCCAGTGCGATTGGCCGTTAAAGGCCCCGCGCAGCAGGCTGAGGGCGGAATATCGGCTCATGCGATGGGCATCCACCCACGCTTTTCGCGCCAATCCTTCTCCAGCCCGTCAAAGCGCGACAGCTTCAACAGATCGATATTGGTGAAGGAGCAGGCCCCATCAATCACCAGATCGCGGATCGCATGGCCAGAGGCGGGCGACAGGCCAAAGCCGACGCTCGACATAGAGGCGACAACCACATTGTCCGGGCTGGTCAACCGATCAATGATCGGGCGGCCATCGGGCGAATTTTCGATCACACCCGCCCAACTGCGAATGACATTGAGATGCGCTGCCTTGGGCAGCAGTTCCGCCACGCGCTTCGCCAAATTGCGCGCCAAGGGCGTTGACGGCCGCGCCGCAGGGCCGGTGGCATCCACGTCCAGCCATTCATGCGGACCGCCGCCATAGGCCAGATTGCCGCGCAACGTCTGGCGACCATAAATCTTGTGCCCATCAACGCCGCCCAAGGGCATCATCGGCGCCGGTTCGGTGATGATCATTTCGGCCCGCGCCGCCGCCAAGGGCACATCCACCCCCAGCTGCGCCATTAATTGGGGGGTTTGCGGACCTGCGGCCACGACCACGGCATCACAGCCATAGGTCGCGTTGGCCGTTTTGACCGCCGTCACCTTGCCGCCCGCCGTTTCAAAGCCGGTGACCGGGCTGTGCTGAACGATCTTGCCGCCCAGATCCTGCAAGGCCCAAGCATAAGCCTGCACCGTGCGCTGCGGGTTGGCATGGCCGCCGAACTTATAATGGACGCCGCCAAAACAATTGTCACCGGCAAGTGGAACCGCCTCTTGCACCTGCTTCACATCCAGCAGCTCAACCGGGTGGTTCAGCCGTGTGTGGCGTTCCGCAATGAAGCGATATTGTTCCCATTGGCGCTCCGTCATCGCGATGAGGATGCGGCCCTTTTGGTGCTCGGTCGGATAGCCCAGCAACTCATCCATTTGAGGCCAAAGCCGCTGTTCCTCATCGAACAAGGGGCTCGAATAATGCGATGCCCCACCGCCATTGCGGCCCGAGGCTTCCCAGCCGACAATGAACTTGTCGAGCACGGTCACTTTCACGCCCGAACGCGCCAGCCACCAGCCAGCACTCAGGCCGGTGACGCCACCGCCAACGATGACAACTTCAGAGCCGCTCATTTGTACATCCCCGTGTAGAGCATCTCCCGATGCGCATCTTCATAAGGCGTGCCGATATCTTCAACGGGCACCCATTGCGTCGGGATCCCAAACCAGACATCCCAAGCGGCATCCATCGCCGCCGGCTCTTCCCATTCCGCCAAAATCTTGAGCGGCAAGGGGCGCACCGGCGCCCGGTGGCTGGCCAATGGAATGGTCCCAAAGGGCTTGTCCGATTCAATCGCCAACAACATGGCGACCTGATCGCGGCAACGGCGGCCTTGGCAAACACCCATGCCAGACCGGGTCAGACGCTTGATCTGATCCGGGTTGGCCGGACCGTCTTTGAGCAGCGTGTTGAGCGATCGGGCCTGAATGGCGGCCGGACGGTCCAGATAATGCGGCGGCTGAACGCCGATCAAATCGGCGAGCGTCACTTCTTCGCACTGGCAGATAATCGTATCTGGCGCGTTGGTCTTGAGCGCCGCGCGCACCCAATCCATCCGATAGGCGACATGGTCAAAGCCCGTATCGGCAAGACCCGCGCAATCCCCAACCGTCACCACATTGGGTTCCCCCGCCGGGATATAGCCGCCGCGATTGGCATTGAGCGTCCGCGGGCCATGCATGGCATCCACCAGCTCGATGGACGGCACCAAGCCAATCGCCACGCAAATGGTATCACAGGCAATCTCTGTCCCGTCGGTCAGCGTCGCGCCTTCCACGCCTTCCAGCCCGCTTTTGGTCGCCTTGATGCTTTGCCCGCAGCGGATCGACACGCCAGCGGCCGCCAGCTTATCCACCAAAGCCGCAGACCCTTGCGGGGCATCGCGCACTTCCACCAGCCCTGCGACGTCCAGCCCCTTGTCCAGCGCCAGCAACGCGGTTTCCAGCGCCAGATCATGGCTGCCGAGGATCAGCACGCGCCGCCCAGCAAACGCATCATAGCGCGTCAGCAACATGGTGAGCGCTGCCGCCCCCATAACGCCGGGCTGGTTCCAGCCCGGAAAGGCGATCGCCAGATCGCGGGCACCCGTCGCCAGCACGATCTTGGTAAAGCCGACCAGCCAGCTGCGCGTGCTATCGGCAAGGCCCACCACCTGTTCGGGCAGGCTCTGCACCCCCGGCCCGTTGCGATACACGCCCCAGGCCGTGGTGCCGAGCAGCAGCTCAACACCCGCTTCCATCGCTGTTTCAAGCTCTGGCATGCTCATGAAGATGACTTCGAGCATCCGGTCGCTATTCTGCGTCGCCGCCGTCATCCGCCCGCCAAAATAGAGCGGCGTGTCGTTGCCCATCAGCCAGCCGGAGACCGGGTTTTCATCCACCAGAAGGACGGACTGCCCCGCCTTGGCCCCTTCAATGGCAGCCGCAATGCCGCTGGGCCCTGCGCCGACGACGACAAGGTCATAGCGCGCCTCGGGCGCGCTGCGCGTGCCGTTGACCGCGCAGATATCGGTTCCGTTGAAATTCAGTTCCATCACACAGCTTCCAATGCCTGAGCGAGATCTGCGATCAGATCGTCGACATGTTCCAGACCCACCGACAGCCGCATCGTGCCATCGGTAATTCCCCCTGCCAGCCGCTGATCGCGCGGCACGGCATAATGTGTTGTGCTGGCCGAATGGCAGATCAGCGTTTCCGATCCACCCAGACTGACCGCCACCTTCATCAGGTTCAGCCGATCCAGCATCCGGAATGCCTCTGCCTCGCCGCCATGAAGGTGGAAGGAAAAGGTGGAGCCAGCGGCCTTGCATTGCCGGTCATAAACCGCGCGCTGGCGCGATCCTTCTGGCAGGAACCCCAAAAAGGTGACGCCAGCAACCTTGGGATGATCGCGCAGATACGTCGCCACAGCATGGGCGTTGCTCATCGCGCGTTCGGTGCGCACGGCTACCGATTCCAGCGACCGCAGCACCAGCCACGCTGTATAGGGGTCCAGATGGTTGCCCCAAGTCGTGCGCAGCAATTTCAGCGGACCGATCAGCTCCTTCCGCCCGGAAATGCCGCCCGCCAGCAAATCGCTATGCCCGCCGCAATATTTGGTAAGCGACGTCAGGCACAGGTCCACGCCCTGTTCAATGGGGCGCTGCGCAAACGGGCCCAGTAGCGTGTTATCAACCACGACCAGCGGGCGATGCCCCTGCGCCTTGCCCACTTCGTCTGCGATCTTCACCATCAGGTCCAGATCGACAATCGCGGCCGTCGGGTTGGCGGGCGTTTCAGCAATGATGAGCTTGAGCGGCCCCTTGGCCATTGCCGCTTGCGCGGCGGCGCGGACGCCGGCCTCGTCTGTCCCGTCCAAATAGGATTCCGCATGCGCGCCAAACTGCGCCATGATCGTGTTGTAGAGCACGTCGACGCCGCCATAGATCGGGCGGCCATGAAGTACGCTGTCCCCGGCGCGAACATAGGACAAGGCGATGCTGGAATGCGCGGCCATGCCGCTGCAATAGGCAACCGCGTCTTCGGCCCCATCAATCGCGGCAAGTCGCGCTTCCAGAAAATCCAAGCCCGGATGGCCAAGCCGGGAATAAATATGATTGGTTTCCCCGACCAGTGGCCCGGTGCCATCAAAATAGGCTTCGTGGACATCCTTGGCGTGTTGCGCCGACGGATAGACAAAGGTCGACGTCATGAAAATGGGCGGCTTGGCAGCCCCCATGCCGTCTTGCGGATCGTAGCCAAAGGCCACGGCTAATGTTTCAGGGCGATAAGCGCCGGGTTTCTTCTCAGCCATGGGCGTCAATATACGCACGCGCCGTATCGCAATACCAGTCGGTGAATCGACGGGCGAGCATTTCGGCATCCCCGGAATAGGGGCCTGGCGTATAGCCCGGGCTCATCACGCCGACATGGTTGTTCTCGGCCAGACCCTTATCCTGCCCATTGGTCACGAGCCACAGATCCGTCAACGCCTTTAGGTCGTAATCCACGCCCTCGACTGCATCCTTGTGGACATACCATTTGCTGTAAACGTGCGTCTCGGTTGGGCTGACCGGCATACAGCTGAACATGAACACATAGTCCGACGTGGCGTGCGCAAACAGATGCGGGTCAATCGCCCAGCGCAAAGACCCGATATCGCCGCCATTCGCGGTCACCAGCGGCTTTTTGACCAAGGGCTGCCCGTCTTCCGACATAGTGATGCAGCCTTCGTTCAAGGCAAAGCGTGCCACCTGCCACCAATGGCCTTCCACCGGTTCATAAGGGAAGCCATTGGCATCCATCGCAGCATTGAACGCTTCCGCGCGGGCATCTTCATGCGCGTCGAAATGCTTCGACATGCCCACGGGGAAGGTTTTGGCGAGTTCTGGATGGCCGGTCGCGCAATGATAGCATTCCCGCGCATTTTCCATCACCAGTTTCCAGTTCGCATATTCGACCAGCTTGTCGACATGGGCGAGCTTTAGATTTTCGAAATTGGCGGGTGCTGCATAGGCAGAAAATTTCGCGCGAAATTCGTCAATCGGCGGCGGCGTCTCTGCAAGGCAGATATAAATCGCGCTGCCGAAGCACTCAACCGCGACGGGCTTGAGGCCATGCGCGGACTTATCAAAATCATCGTCCATGCGGCCCGCGGCAAACAGCGAGCCATCCAGATCATAGGTCCAGCGGTGATAGGGGCAGACCAGCTTGGGCGCGGTGCCATGGCCCGGCTGGCAAAGGATCGAGCCCCGGTGACGGCAGCTGTTGTGAAAGGCGCGGATCTCACCACTTTTGTCGCGCAGGATGAGGACCGGCCAGTTGCCCACCATCATGGAAATATAGCTGCCCGTTTTGGGCAATTCGCACTCCATACCCACCATCAGCCAATTCTGGCCGTAGATCGCCTTCACGTCGAAGTCGAAGGCCTCCTGGCTGGTGTAAAGCGCCTGCGGGAGGGTGTGGCCGACACGCCGTTCGCGAAACAACGCATCCATGTGTTTAAGATCGATCATGCAACCCTCCTATCCAGAGGATGGCTTGAACGATCCCGCCAACGCGATAAAGTCGATTTTTCGCATGGCCCTATA
>JAHEGQ010000030.1:0-7564 GCA_024645025.1 Sphingomonadaceae bacterium | reverse complement strand
GCTGGTTGCCGCTAAATGCCTTGCGCGCTTTTGAAGCGGTTGGGCAGCACCGCAGCTTTACGGCGGGCGCTGCTGCCCTGTCGGTATCGCAAAGTGCGATGAGCCGCCATGTCAGCGCCTTGGAAGAATTGCTGGGCAAGCAACTGTTTGAGCGCGAAGCCTCGCGTCTGGTGCTGACACCCGTCGGCGCCGAGTTGCTGCCGGTCGTAACCAAGAGCCTTGACCGGATTGAGCAATCCTTAAATGCAATCCGCGACGATCAACTGGCGCAGCGGACGTTGCGGATCCATATTCCCCCGTCGCTGCTGCAGCAGCAGTTTCTCCCAATTTTGGGCGAATTTCGACGCGATTATCCCGATATCCGCATCGATGTCTCCAGCTCCAACGTCACGGGCCTCCCTGCCGCAACGCTGGACATGGCAATTGTTTATGACCGGCCAAATGTCGACGATCAGGTAACGGATTTGTTGCGCATGGTGCGGGTCGCGCCCTTATGCTCGCCCGAAACCGCAGCGGCAGCGCAGGGCCGAAGCCTTGGGGCATTCCTGGCCGATCAGGAATTGCTGCACATCAAGCTGGAGGGCCAACCCCGCGACCTGTTGTGGTCAGCTTATGCCCGCCAGCAGGGCGTGGATGTTGGGACAACCAACGGCGTGGCCTTTGATACTGCCATTGCCGCCGCCCAATATGCGATGGCGGCAACCGGCGTTCTGTTGGGCGACGTGGATATGTTTGCGCAGGAAATTGCCCAAGGACGGTTGATCATGCCCTATGATGCCGTGATCGAGGATGGCTTTGGCTATTATCTTAAGCTGCACGCGGATGATCTATCCGATCCGGCGATTGCCGCCTTTCGCAGTTGGCTGATCCAGCGGTTCGGGGCCCCGCGGGCAGACGCAGCTTAGGGCGTCAGCCGCGCCAAGGCCCGCTGGCCAAGCAACAACGCCCCAACCGCTCCAGCATCCTCTTTCAAGCCCGGCGATCGGATGACATGCCGGCTGCGGCCCGGCAGATAATGGGCATCCAGCGCCTTGGCACGATCCTGCACCCGCGCCAAAAGCCCCGGCGTTTTCATCACACCGCCGCCCAAAACAACGGTGCCGACCGCATTGGTGGCAAAAAGAATGTGGCAAAGCTGGGCCAGATATTCCGCAATCACCTGATGCGCTTCATGGTCCGGCGGCAAGTCAGATAAAGGCATGCCCCAGCGCGCGCGGATCGCCGGGCCAGAGGCAAGACCTTCCAGACAATCGCCGTGATAGGGGCAAACACCCGCAAAGCTCAAATCCTCTTTGGGGCGACGCGGGTAAAGATGCCCCATTTCCGGGTGCGCCGCCCCATGGACGGGTTGGCCATTGATCACCAGGCCGCCGCCAATCCCCGTGCCAACGGTGACATAGGCCAATGTGCCCGCTTCAAGGCCCGCAAATGTCGCTTCGGCCAAAGCGGCGGCATTGACGTCTGTATCAAAACCAATCGGAACGCCCCAGCGCCGCGCGAAAAATCCCGCAAGGTCGCACTGCGACCAGCCGGGCTTGGGCGTATCGGTAATATAGCCCCAACGCGATGAACTGGGGTCTAGATCAACCGGACCAAAGCTGGCGATGCCCAGCGCCGCCAGCGGTCCTTGACTGTCAAACCAGTCCGCTACCTTGGGCAATGTGTCTTCGGGGCGATCGGTCGGCAGGCTATGCCGGGCCAAAATCTCGCCCGATGCGGTGCCAACAGCCAGCACGAACTTCGTCCCGCCCGCCTCTATCCCGCCTAACCGGCTCATGCCAAAACAGGGTCCGCCAAGCGACAGCGATCCCCCGCCAAAGCCAGCGTCAGCAAGGGCGCGGGCACACCACCAAATTGCCCCGCGCCGCCGCCAGACGTGCCCCAATTATCTACAAAGCTGGCCACCAGCAGTTCGGCAGAGACGAACCAGCTATAGGCTTGTCCGGGTTCACGTTCCGGGTTGGCAAGGACAAGTCCGCTGCCATTCAGCGGTCGATAGTCCCCAAACAGCGTATCCGAGACCATGCCGTAAAGGCCATTGGGCGCGTGCCGCAAGCTTGGATCAAAAGTTCCACGCTGCGTAACCCAAAAGGCGTAATAGAGCCCTCCGGCATAGACCACATGCGCGCGTTCCAGTTCGTTATTGACACCATCCGCATGGATCAGCGGCGGCAATAACTCCCAGCCCTTTTGGCTCTTGCGGGCAATACCGATAGCGCCATTAAAATCGCTGTTGCTGCCCGCCAACGAGGCCGTGAAGACCAAATATTCCGCGCCATCCTTGGGATCGCGAAAATAAGCTGGGTCGCGAAAGGCCTTGATCTTGCCCGCTTCGCCTTCATGCGCGTTTGCAGGCATGTAATGGGGGGATGCACCCAATATGGATCGCTGCGGGACGGACCAATCCGCAGGCAAACCATCCGCACCAATCACCGCATGGGCTTCAAACAAATCCTGCTGATAGCCATTGGGTCGATCACGCACGCCCGCACCCGTGAAGAAAAGGGTCAACCGATCGCCAACCAAAAGCGCAGAGCCTGCCCATTCGCGTTCATAAGGCACTGCCCCGTCAGGAAGCGCGGGGCCAAGATCGTACCAGCTTTGATCGCGCCGTTCCAAAAGATGAATCTTGGCTTCAAAATGGCGCAAGCCGGGATCGCCCCGATCTGGCGCGGTGAGCGCCATCCACAATTCTCGGCCCTTGACCGAAGCAATGCGGCCATCAGATTGCTGCACTGGCCACATGTCCCAGTAAAGAATGTCAGAGCGCAGCGCCGACCGGTCCGCGCCCATCAGGACCGGTAAGAGGCTGGCCGTATCCAAATCGATGCGGCGGACGTCATCCGGGGTCCAGGGCGTTGTCATGCGATTTCCATAAGCAGGGGAGGAAAAAAGAAAAAGGGGCCGGCCGCGGGATCGCGGCCAGCCCCCCTCATTCAACACATCAGAAGTCGAAGCGAACCGATGCCGAAACCGTACGACCGTTGATCGAACGAGCCCGAACATAGTTGTTGGTGTTCGCCGTGATCGAGCCTTCTTCCGCCTCGGTGATGCCCGTGGCGTTGAACAGGTTGTTCGCGTTGAGCGACAGTTCGATCCGATCAACCGGACGATACGTCACGAAGGCGTTCACCTGCGTATAGGCCGGGAAGACAAGCTGGTTGTTGTCCTGCGCATAGGCCTTGGTCGTCCCAACAAAATTGAGGCCGAAACGCGTCTTGTCCAGATCGATCGCCGGGGTCAGCTGATAGATGAACTTGGCCTGACGACGCGGCGTGTGGCCCTTATTTTCCGGCGTAATCGCATCCTTCGAGATTTCGGCATCGGTCCAGGTGGCCCCAGCCCGAAGGTCGAAAATGCCCGAACGATAAGCCGCTTCAAGCTCAAGACCCTTGGCTTCATAGGTCCGGTCAAAGAAGCGCTGCGTGGTTGCTTCGTAATTCTGTTCCTGCGTTTTGGCATAGAACAAAGTTGCGAACACGCCCAAGCCGCCGCTGCGATATTTTACGCCCAGTTCATACTGGTTCACATAATCGATGGCGTCTTCCTTGCGGACCGAACCGTCCGACTGGATCACACCATAAAGCAGACGGTCGGCGTTGGACCGCGCACCGCGGCTGGCGCGGGCGAAGACAGCCGAATCCGGCGACAGGCGATAATTCGCACCGAAAGACCAGGACACATAATTGACGTCATAGTTGACCGGGCTGGCGGCGGCCTTGTTGATCAACGAAACGCTCCGCTCCACCGGCTCAATGAGGCCATTGCCGTTCACGTCGAAGTTGCTGGCTTGCAGCGTGCCGGCATAGGTGCCGCGCGCCGACAGATTGTCCCAACGCGCGCTGGCATCCAGCGACAGGTCGCCCGATTCATAGCCTGCGGCGATGTAAGGCGCGTTGATGTCATAGCTGACATCATAGCTGCGCTGGCAGCAATTGCCCCAAGCCGGCACGCCATAGGCATAAAGGCCGTTGCGCGTCAGCACATTGTGCGAAACGGGATCAACCACATCGACCAAGGCCGCGTTCTGGCCACGCACTTCCATCAAGAAGCTGTCCCACACCCAGTCCATAGCGATCGTCTGGCGCGCCTTGTAGAAACCGGCCGTCAGCGTGGTGTCACCCAGTTTCTTCACCAATTTCAGGTCGTTGGTGAAGCCGCCCAGATCTTTGATTTCGGTGTTGAACAGGTGAACCTGCATCAACAGGCCATTGGCGTTGTTGAAGGCGCTGCCCGCCTGCGGACCATTGGCATAGACCAGATTATACGAGCCGGCATTGCCCGTCAGCAATTCACCCACGGTGTTGCCAATGCTTGCTGCTGACCCGACATTCGCCGGGAATGGCGAGACGAAGCGGCCTGAGATGTCCGACCAACGGAACCGCTCTTCGAGCGACAGGCCATCAGCGACTTCGAAGACGGCTTCCAGACCCAGCGTCGTGACCAGCGGGTGCATCCCGTCGGTGATGTCGGTGGTGCGGCGGTTGTTATTGCCATCCAGACCATAAGCGCTGGTGAAATACGCGCTGTGCGGCGTGTCCTGACGGATGTCGAAATTGGCGAAGGACTGGAACTTCGGATCGGCATTGGTGCCCGTTACCAGCATCGGCATCGGCAGATAGCCGATCGAGCGGTCATCCAAATGCTTCATGTACAGGCGGACATAGCCGGTGTCGAAATCCTGCGTGATATTGGCCTTCACCTGATAGCCGCTATTGCCATTATAGCCGGCATGGCGGGGGCCTTCTCCATCGTGCCAGAAACCGCCAATATTGAAACGGGTGCGGTCGCTGATCTTGCCGCCATAGTTAAAGTCGAGACGATAGTCCTTATAGTCGAGACCCAGCGTTGCCATGACGGTGCCGCCTTCCTGGCTGCCGTCCTTCGACACGAAGTTGATGACACCGCCCGGCGCGTTCGACGCCAAAGTAGAGGCAGAGCCACCGCGCACGGCCTGCACGGTGCGGATCGTCTGGTCCGCGCGCAAGAAGATGTCCGCATTGCCGAACGAAATATCGCCAAATTGCAGAACCGGCAGACCGTCTTCCTGCAACTGAAGGAACTTGGCACCACCCGATGCAACAGGCAAACCACGAACAGCGATATTGGCATTGCCATCGCCACCCGTCGATTCAGACCGGATACCCGGGATCTGGCGGAAAATTTCTGCCGTCGTGCGCGGCGCAGCATCGGCGATGGCAGCCGTGTCCAGCGTGCTGACCGAAACCGAGCTTTGCAGACGATTGGTCGAGCGCGGCACGGCGGTTACCACGATTTCATCAAGGCCGAGCGTATCTTTTGCCTTCGCGTCCTCAGCGGGCGCGGCGTCTTGCGCAAATGCAGGCGCGGTCATCGCTGACAACGCGACCCCAAGGATAAGTGCGTGACGAATTTTCATGTGCGTTAAACTCCTCTCCTGAAGCAGATCGACCGATATCTAATCAAAATGCAAACGATTGCAATGAGAATTTGCAATCGTTTGCAATCAGCCATCTTTTGTGACATTCTTGTCACTAAGATGGGCAAAAGCCCTTTGGGGAGAGGCCAGAACCATGGCGGAAAACACAAAGCCAAGATTGTCGCTGCTGAGAATCATCGAAATGAACATTGGCTTTTTCGGGCTGCAGTTCAGTTTTGGCCTGCAACAAGCCAATATGGGGCCGATCTACGGCATTCTTGGCGCGGATCAGGCGACGATGCCGCTTTTGTGGCTGGCGGGACCAATGACCGGGTTGCTGGTCCAACCCATTATTGGCGCTTTAAGCGATCGCACCCAATCGCGATTGGGACGGCGCACGCCCTATTTTCTGATCGGCGCGGTCATCTGCTCCCTCAGCCTGTTCGCTATGCCTTATTCCAGTGCCCTTTGGATGGCCGCGGCCTTGCTGTGGCTCTTGGATGCCGGCAACAACATCACCATGGAGCCCTATCGCGCCTATGTTGCGGACCGGCTCTCACCAGATCAACGCTCTGCCGGGTTCATGACGCAAAGCGCCTTTACCGGCTTGGCGCAAACGCTGTCCTATCTTGCCCCTACGCTCTTGACCGGGCTGATTTCAAAAGATGTTCTGGAAAGCCATGGCATTCCGCTGATCGTCAAGGTCGCTTTCATCATCGGGGCGATCCTCTCTTTTTCCACCATCCTCTGGTCGGTGCTGCGTGTGCCGGAATTGCCGCTGGACGATGCCGAAAAGGCAGCGCTTGCGCAAAAGCCCATGACAATCGCCGCCACAGCGCAGGAAATTGGAGATGCGATCCGCGATATGCCGCCGGCCATGCGGCAATTGGCTTTGGCCATGTTGTGCCAATGGTACGCCATGTTTGCCTATTGGCAATATATCACCTTTGCCGTTGGACGCGCCTTGTACAACACGTCCGATCCCAGCAGCGCCGCTTTTCGCGACGCGACGCTGACTACGCAACAGGCTGGGGCGCTCTATAATTTCATCGCTTTTATCGGGGCGCTGGCGCTCATCCCCCTTGTCCGACGCTATGGGGCCCGCAACGTCCACAGCCTATGCCTGACAGCGTCGGGCGTCGCCATGCTGATGATCCCGGGCTGTAGCTCCGTTTCGGGGCTGTTTGCCCTGATGCTTGGCATTGGTCTGGGTTGGGCCGGGATGATGGGCAACACCTACGTCATGCTGGCCGGCGCCATCCCGCCAGAAAGAAACGGGATCTATATGGGCATTTTCAATATGTTCATTGTCATCCCCATGCTGATACAGGCTGTCACCATGCCGCTCTTTTACGACCGGCTTTTGGCGGGCGATCCGCGCAACGTGCTGATCTTGGCCGGTGCTCTGATGCTCGCAGGGGCCGTGGCGACGCTGCGGATCAAGGACAGCCGCCAGACGGCCTAAGGAACGGAACGCACATGGCGGACGACGACCCAACAGCAAACGCGCCTCAGGCAAGCCGGGCCGCCCAACCCATCCGCACGATTACCGATTTGGCGCGTATGGCGGGCGTGTCGGCGGGAACGGTTTCGCGCGCGCTCGCCAATAACAGTCTGGTCAACGACAAAACGCGCGACCGCATTCAGGCGCTGGCCCGCGAACATGGCTTTCGCCCCAACCAAATGGCCAGCAGCCTACGTCGCCAGAAAACCGGCGTCATTGGCGTTGCCATTCCTTTGGGTCACGACCAGCAACAGCCCATTTCCGACACGTTTTTCATGACCTTGCTGGGCCGTCTGGCCGACGAACTGACCGATCGCGGTTATGACCTGATGTTGCGGCGCGTTCTGCCCGGCCACGACGCGGATTGGCTGGATCGCTTTATCGGGTCTGGCATGATCGATGGCGTTATCGTTATCGGCCAGTCCGACCAGTTTGACCGGATCGAGGATGTCGCCGAGGGCTATCGCCCGATGGTCGTCTGGGGCAACCGCCAGGAAGGGCAGCGCCATTGCGTGGTGGGGACCGATAACCGGCTGGGTGGGCGGTTGGCAGCCGAACGGTTGATCGCCGCCGGGGCTACAAGCTTGGCCTTTTTGGGCGACACCGCCGCCATTGAATTTGCCGCCCGCTTTGCCGGCGCGCGCGAAGTGGCGGACAAGAGG
>JAHEGQ010000072.1:773-6027 GCA_024645025.1 Sphingomonadaceae bacterium | reverse complement strand
TGCGACGGGCGATATGGGCGTGGCCCGCGATGGCAGCCACAAGCCCGATTATCAGCCGGGCATGGAGTTGCACGCCAAATACACCCTGTTTGCCGAAGGCGCACGCGGCAGCCTGACCAAACAGCTCAAGGCCAAATTTGATCTGGAGCGCGACTGCCAGCCCCAAGTCTATGGCATCGGCATGAAGGAATTGTGGGACATTGATCCCGACAAGCATGAACCGGGCCGCGTCATCCACACCCAAGGCTGGCCGCTGACCGAAACCGACAGCTGGGGCGGCGGCTTCCTCTATCATCAGGCGAACAATCAGGTCGCACTCGGCTTTGTTGTCGCGCTGGATTACAAAAACCCCCACCTCTTCCCGTTTGAAGAGTTCCAGCGCTGGAAGCAGCACCCGGAAATCCGCAAGATTTTGGAAGGCGGCAAGCGCATTTCCTATGGCGCGCGTGCCATTAACGAAGGCGGCTGGCAGTCCGTGCCCAAGCTCGCCTTCCCCGGCGGCGCGCTGATTGGCTGTTCGGCAGGCTTTGTGAACGTGCCACGCATCAAGGGCAGCCACACCGCGATGAAGTCGGGCATGTTGGCCGCCGAGAGCATTGCCACAGCAATTGCCTCTGGCCGCGCGCATGACGAGGTGAGCGACTATCAGGCAACCCTCAATGACAGCTGGATCGCCAAGGAACTGAAGCTGGTGAAGAACGCCCAGCCCGCCGTTGCCAAATATGGCAATGACTATGGGACAGTTCTTGCTGGCATCGATATGTGGATGCGGACCTTGGGCATCGGGCTTCCCATCACGATGAAGCACCATGCAGACCACACACAACTGGGCCGTAAAGACCTGTACCAGCCCATCGACTATCCCAAGCCCGATGGCGTCATCAGCTTTGATCGACTGTCTTCGGTGTTCTTGTCGAACACGAACCATGAGGAAGATCAGCCCTGCCATCTGCAGTTGAAGGATCCGGACGTGCCGGTGACAATCAACCTGCCGCTTTATGACGAGCCAGCCCAGCGTTATTGCCCGGCGGGGGTTTATGAAATCGTCGGAAAGGATGAAGGCGCGCCGCGACTGCAGATCAACGCGCAAAACTGCGTCCACTGCAAAACCTGCGACATCAAGGATCCGACCCAGAACATCAACTGGGTCACTCCGGAGGGCGGCGGTGGCCCGAACTATCCCAATATGTAGTCTGGCGCTTTTGACCTTTGCTGCAACGGACGCAGTGGCGGCAAAGCCAAGGCCAAAGCAGCCAACGGCCCTGATGTCCTATATGCAAGCCCGCGTTGCGGATGCAGATGGTAAGGGCGCGCAGGCGATGCGCGCCTATGCCGCCGCTTTGGCGGCTGAATCCGGGAACGCGGTGGTGGCGTTGCGCGCCTTGCGGACGGCTGTGGAGTTGGGGGATCCGACGGTCGCTGTCGCGGCGGCTGAGACGCTGGCCGCGGCCGATGCTTTACCCCCAGATGCCGCATTGCTGCTGGTCGGCAGCCGGTTGCAACGTGGCGATGTGCCCAATGCAACCGCGTTGGTGGATCGGCTGGAAAAGGGCCAGCAACTCCAATTCTTGATGCCCGTCCTGCGCAGTTGGGTTGCCTTGGCAGCAAAGGCGCCAGACCCAACAGTTGCATTGGACTCTGCGTCCCCCGGCAGCGGCCTTGGGGTGGGTGCCACGTTGGAACAACGCACCTTTATTGACTTGCTGGCTGGCAAATCGATTGAGGCCATTTCTTTGGTCAAGTCCGCGCCCCGCGGCGATGGGCGGTCGATTATCACCCGGTTGACAGCGGCTGCCACGCTGCAAAAGCTGGGTGACCGCGCGGGTGCCTTAAGCCTGTTAGGCGGACCAGACCCCAGCATTACGGTCGCCCGGCAGATGGTGACGGCAGACCGACCCTTGCTTGGGGCGATTGACACGCCCGTGAAGGGACTGGCCTATTTTTACGCACGGATCGCGAATGATCTGGCGCGCGATGGCACCGCGGAAATGGCGATGACGCTTGGCCGCTATGCCCGGTTTTTGGACCCGGCCAGCCCGTTTGTTGCCGCAGCCGAAGCACAGGCATTGGCCGCGGCAGAAATGGATGAGGCTGCGTTGACTGTCCTGCAAAATGCGCAGTTGGATGGTCCCTATGCCAATGTTGCGACCGAAAACCGGCTGGCGCTGCTTCAGCGGCTCAACCGGAATGACGAAGCCATCAAAATTGCCCTGAAGTCCGCTGAAGCGTCGGTGCGCGCCAGTGACTTTGTCCGTTTGGGTGACGTCTATTCCAGTCAGAACCAATATGCCGAAGCGGCTAAGGCCTATGGCCAAGCCTTGGCCGCGCGCGATCAACGCGGCGCGCCCCAGCGCTGGGGTCTTTTGATGCTGCGCGGCAGCGCGCTGGCAAAAGCCGGTGACTGGCCAGCGGCAGAAGCCGTCCTGCGCGAAGCGGTTGCGCTTGCACCCAATGAGCCGATGATCCTCAACTATCTGGGCTATTCACTGCTGGAACGGCGCGAGGACATTGCCGAAGCCACAGAGCTGTTGAGCCGCGCCTCAACCCTGAGCCCCGATGATGCGGCAATCACCGATTCGCTGGGCTGGGCCTTTTACTTGACCAAAGACTATGATCGCGCCGTGGCCACATTGGAACGCGCCGTGCTTGCAGACCCTCTTGAGCCCAATATCGGCGAACATCTGGGCGACGCCTATTGGCGGGCCGGCCGCCGGATAGAGGCCCGCTATAGCTGGCGTGCGGCGATCTTGACGGCGGAGGAAGACGCGATGCCGCGCCTGAAGACCAAGGTGGATTTCGGCCTGACCGATAAGACAGAGGCGCGCTAGGCGCCGCTCATGCCTGTTGCCGCGCACGAAATTGGCTATGCAAAGATCAACCTTGCCCTGCACGTCCGCGCGCGTCGGGCCGATGGCTATCACCTTTTGGAAACGCTGTTTGCCTTTGCAGATGCGGGAGACCAGTTAACCGCGGAGCGCGCCGCTGGCTTTTCGTTGACCATCACGGGTCCCTTTGCCGATGGACTGACGGCAGGGCCCGACAATCTGGTGCTGCGGGCCGTCACCACGCTGGCTGCTGCCAACCGCATCGAAACGGGCCTGCACCTGACGCTGGATAAGCGCCTGCCGATTGCCGCCGGGATAGGCGGCGGGTCTGCGGATGCGGCGGCCGCGCTTCGGCTTGCCGCGCGGCTATGGGGCGGTGCATGTGCCATCCCGCCCGAGGCGGTGGCCGGACAATTGGGGGCCGATGTCCCGGCCTGCCTCTTATCGCAGACCTGCCTTGGCATGGGCGTGGGCGATGTGCTGACACCTTTTACCGGGGTCGACGTGTCCAGCCTGCCGATCCTGCTTGTCAATCCACGCCTGCCCTGCCCAACGGGCCCGGTGTTTAAGGGGTGGGATGGTGTGGATCGCGGCGCACTTGACGCGACTGATTGGGAAGCGGCCCGCAATGATCTGGAACCCTCAGCGCTGCGGCTTGTGCCCGACATCGGTGCGGTGCTGGACTGGCTGGCAGGCCAAACCGAAGTTCGCCTTGCCCGTATGTCGGGGTCTGGCGCGACCTGCTTTGCCCTGTTCGAGACACTTGCCGCCCGCGACGCGGTGGCCCGGCGACTGGCAGCCGCTCGCCCCGACTGGTGGCAGCTGAGCGCGCGGCTGCGTTAAGCGATCAGAAGCCGAAGCGCAGCGTGACCCGCAGGTCCCGCCCCGCCAGCGGCGCATAATCCTTCAAAAAGCTGGCATGGCGGCGTGCGACAACATCGAAGATGTTATTGGCCGACAGCAACAGGCTGACATCCTGAACCTTGCCCCAAGGCCGCAACGACAGGCTGGCATTGACCATCGTGTAGCCCGAGGTCGCCGTTTCAAACGGCGCGATCCGGGACTGGCCATCAACCCATTCCGTCTCCAGCCGGGCATCCAGCTTGTCGGATTGGGCCTCTACCCCGCCCAAGAGGCGCAACGCCGGGATGCGCGGTGCCGGGCGATTGCCACCTGGCCCCTTGATCGTCGCACGTGAGACATCGCCCACGCCATCCAGATTGAAGGTGAAACCCCCAGCCTCTAACAGGCGGATAGACCCTTCAAATTCCGCACCATAATGCAGGGCCTTGTCTTGCCGGAACTGGAAGACCGGCAGGCCATCTTCGATCAGGCCATTGGGCTGTTCATAAACGAAATTGTTGAACCAGCTTTGGTAAAGCGAGGCGGAAAGCGAATAGCCGCTGCCCTTGCCGCGCAACGTCAGTTCCAGCCCCTTTGACTTTTCAAGGCGGAAACTGGGGTCACCCCGTTCAAAGGCCTGCGTACCGGCATGGGGGCCATTGGAATAAAGCTCCTCCGCAGATGGGGCGCGCTGGGTATAGGATGTGTTGAGGCCCAGCCGCCATCCCGTCTGCACTTCATAGGCAAAGCCAAGCGAGCCAGACAGCGCGGTAAAGCGTCGCCGCGCCGCAGGCGTATTCAGATCAGCATCCGCCTCGGCCCGCGCCGTTGCCTGTTCAATCCGGGCGCCCGCTTCTGCCCGAAGCGCCCCTAGATCGATCGATTGCAGCGTGAACAGGCCAAATTGTTCAGCCTTGATCTTGGGCAGGAACTTCTCATCCCCGATGATGTTCAAGTCGCGCAGCACGGCCTGTGCGCCAATCGCGCCCTTCCAGCCATTATGGTCACGCTGGACCAGTTCTGCCCGGCCTTCCCACCCCTGATGCAAAAAGGTTGTGCCAATCGTGCCTTCGGCGTCCAGCTCATGATGTCGATAATCGGCATATCCGCCGCGCAGCCGCACCGCCTCCCAAAAGCCATCTGCCATGGTCAATTCCCCGCGCACATCAACGCGGGTTTGCGCGACATCCAGCCGCACCGCTTCTGCTGGCGCACCCGGCGTCAGCGCATATCGAATTGGCACGCCGTAAAGCGATCCGAACCGGGCCACCGATGCGCCAATATTGCCCGCATCGCCAATCAGCGCCGCGCCCCCGGCCACTTCCCATGTCCGCGCCGCACTGTTGGGAATAGAGCCCTTCAAATCAGCCAATGCCCGAATATCGGCATCCCCGCTTGCCGCCGCCTCAGCGCGCAAATCCGGGGCAAGCAAAAACCCGCCAGATCGCGTGTCGCCCGATTTGGCATAGCTGCCATCCAGATGCAGGACGACATGGTCGGTCACCGCAACATCCGCCCGACCGCCGCCAGAACGTTCATCCGCCGCGCTGCCATAGGTGGCACTGCCGTCAATATGGACACCCTCA
>JAHEGQ010000072.1:0-763 GCA_024645025.1 Sphingomonadaceae bacterium | reverse complement strand
CCGATCCGCCGTCAGCGGGTTGATGACCACGGCATGGTCGACGCTTGTATTTGAAACGTCAAAGCTGCCAATCCCGTCAGACAGGATACGAACCCGTTCCCCCTGAAAGCCGCGCAGCACCGGCCGCGAGGCATTGGGGCCGAAAGAGGTGGCAGAGACGCCAGCCTGACGCGTCAGCGTTTCGCCAATGGTTGGCCGCATATCGCGCGCCAATTCTTCCCCCGCGACAACCGATGTTCCGGCAAGCACATCCGCTTGATTGCGCGTGATGATCGCCGTTACCACCAATTCCGGGTCACCCCCATGGTCGCCATGGCCCGCAGCGTCCGCATCTGGCGCGGATTGGGCAAAGACGGGGGTCGCGGCTAAACTGAGCAGCAGAGCAAGGTGGTGTCGCAAGGGGGGTACTCCAAGGGGCGCTTCGGGCGCGCTTTCCATTTTGATGATATATTATATCAATGAAGCATGAAGCGCAACGCCCCGCGCACACACCCAAGTTGGCAGGGGTGACAAGCCTGGCCAAGCGCGGCAAAGCCACAATCATGAACGACCTTGCTTGGGATTATGTCGACGGCGCGGCGGATAGCCCGTTCCTTCTGATTGCGGATCACGCCTCCAACCGCGTGCCCGATGACATTGATTTGGGGATCGACGCCACCTTGTTGCGCCAGCATATCGCGATTGACCTTGGCGTGGCGGAGCTGGGCCGTGCCCTATGTGCAGCGCTGTCCTGCCCCGGCATTTTCGGCAATGTCTCGCGCCT
>JAHEGQ010000067.1 GCA_024645025.1 Sphingomonadaceae bacterium | reverse complement strand
ATCCGGCTTGTCACGCAAGGCGATTGTCGTCGAGGGCATTGAATGGCCCTATTTGGAAGGCGGCCCCAAGGATGGCGATGTGATCGTCCTTGTGCATGGTTTTGGCGCCGATAAGGATCATTGGTCGCTTTATGCCCGCCATCTGACCGATCGGTACCGCGTCATCGCGCCCGACCTGCCCGGCTTTGGCGAGAATGATCTGGCGCAAGATCGCGATTATAGCATCAAGGCGCAGACCGATCGCTTGATCCGCTTTCTCGATCAACTGGGCATTTCCAAATGTCACCTCGGCGGCAACAGCATGGGCGGTTATATCGCGCTGCAAGCTGCGCTCGATCATCCTGACCGGCTGAAAAGCCTGACCCTGCTCAATAATGCGGGGGTTGTCGGCACACGCGAAAGCGAATTGCAGCAGGCGGCACAGCGCGGCGAAAACCCGCTTGTGATGCGCCAGTTGTCCGATGTCGACCAGCTCATGGCTTTTGTGATGCATCGCCCCCAGCCCCTGCCGGGCCAGTTCAAGAAGGTGATGTTCGCCGATTCTCGTCGCCGCGAGGCACTGCTGGACCGGATTTTTGCAGCGATTGTGGAAGACAGCCTGAACAACCCCGCGACAGACCGGCTTGGCCATGTCAAAGCGCCGACGCTAATTGTCTGGGGCCGTCATGACCGGCTGATCGATGTCAGCTGCGTCGATGTTCTGAAATCCGGGATCAAGGGATCAGAATCTGTGATCTTTGAGCATTTGGGCCACTTGCCGATGATGGAAGATCCGGCTGCTCTGGCCCAGTCACACCTGCCCTTTCTGGCAAAGGTCCGCGCATCTGGATGACCGTAGAATTTCACCGCGAGCAATTGACTGAAGCACAGCAAATTGTATGCCTTACATACAAGCTGAAAATCGCTATTGGACGGTCGTTGACGCGCGGTATAGGAAGCTTTTTTCTCGAAATCCGATAAGGAGAGACACCAATGAAGACCCGTGCAGCCGTTGCCTTTGAAGCCAAAAGACCGCTGGAAATTGTCGAGCTTGATCTGGAAGGCCCGAAGGCTGGCGAGGTTCTGGTTGAAATCATGGCGACCGGCATCTGCCACACGGATGCCTATACGCTTGATGGGTTTGACAGCGAAGGCATCTTCCCCAGCGTTTTGGGCCATGAAGGGGCCGGCGTTGTGCGCGAAGTCGGCGCGGGCGTTACCTCTGTCAAGCCGGGTGACCACGTGATCCCGCTCTACACGCCGGAATGCCGCCAGTGTAAGTCCTGCCTCTCTGGCAAGACCAACCTGTGCACCGCGATCCGCGCCACGCAGGGCAAGGGCCTGATGCCCGATGGCACGACGCGCTTCAGCTATAAGGGCCAGCCGATCTTTCATTATATGGGCTGCTCCACCTTCTCCAATTTCACGGTTCTGCCGGAAATCGCGGTCGCCAAAATCCGCGAGGACGCGCCGTTCCAGTCGAGCTGCTATATCGGCTGCGGCGTGACGACGGGCGTTGGCGCTGTCATCAACACGGCCAAGGTGCAGGTTGGCGACAATGTGGTTGTTTTTGGCCTAGGCGGCATTGGCCTCAACGTCATTCAAGGGGCCCGTTTGGCGGGCGCCAACAAGATCATCGGTGTCGACATCAACCCGGATCGGGAAGAATGGGGCCGCAAGTTCGGCATGACCCACTTCCTCAATTCAAAGGGGCTGAGCCGCGAAGACGTGGTCGCCAAGATCGTCGAAATGACCGATGGCGGCGCGGATTACACCTTCGACGCAACCGGCAATACCGAAGTGATGCGCACCGCGCTGGAAGCCTGCCACCGCGGCTGGGGCACCAGCATCATCATCGGCGTTGCCGAAGCGGGCAAGGAAATCGCAACGCGTCCGTTCCAGCTCGTCACGGGCCGCAACTGGCGCGGCACCGCGTTCGGCGGGGCCAAGGGCCGCACCGATGTGCCGAAGATCGTGGATATGTACATGCAGGGCAAGATTGAAATCGACCCGATGATCACGCACGTGATGGGCCTTGAAGAGATCAATACGGCGTTCGATTTGATGCACGCTGGTAAGTCGATCCGTTCCGTCGTGGTTTTCTGATCACACGACCGAAAAGAAAAAGGAGAGTAGATCATGTTTAGCCACATCATGGTGGGCGCGAACGACATCGCGGCATCTAAGAAATTCTATGACGCCGTGCTTGGCGCCCTTGGCGTTGCCCCCGGCACGCAGGACGATAAGGGTCGCGTCTTTTACATGACGCCGACGGGCATCTTTGCCATCAGCCAGCCGATCAATGGCGCACCTGCCTGTGGGGCCAATGGCGGCACCATTGGCTTTGCCGTCGACAGCCCGGAACAGGCCGATGCATGGCACGCAGCCGGCGTCGCCAATGGCGGCACGGCCTGCGAAGATCCGCCCGGCATCCGCGAAGGCGGCATGGGCGCGCTCTATTTGGCGTATCTGCGCGATCCCGCCGGCAACAAGATTTGCGCCCTGAAGCGCCTGTAACCGATTTGGGCAGGGGCCATCCCCCCTGCCCCCTTTTTCGAGAGGACGACCATGTTCACCCATATTTGCGTCAGCGCCCAAGATCTGGACGCTTCGAAGAAATTTTACGATGCCGCGCTTGGCGCGCTGGGCATCGCCAGCATCGGTCAGGTGAACGAACGCACCTGCGTTTATGCGACCCCGACCGGCAAGCTGCTTGTTATGAAGCCCGCTGATGGCAATCCCGCGACCCACAGCAATGGCGGCACTCTTGGCTTCCAAGCTGCCGACAAGGCTGCTGTCGATGCCTTCCACGCCGCGGGCCTCGCCAATGGTGGCAGCGATGAAGGTGCGCCGGGCAACCGCGCGGGTGCGCCTGGCAATCCTTATGGCGCCTATCTGCGCGATCCCGTTGGCAACAAAATTTGCGCCTTCGCGCCGCCGGAAGCCTGATCTATGGACCTCGCTGACATTCTGGACCGCCATAAGGGGCGTGAAGGGCCTTTGCTGCCGATCCTGCACGATGTGCAGGCCACCTTTGGCTATGTCAGCGAGGACGCCATCCGGGCGATTGCCCTTGCGTTGAACCTAACCCGCGCCGAAGTGCATGGGGTGGTCAGCTTTTATCATGATTTCAAGACCAAAGCCGATCCCCGCCCCGTTCTAAAACTGTGCCGGGCAGAGGCCTGTCAGGCGCGTGGCGTGGACGCCGTCGCGGCTGACCTGCCACAAGATGGCCGGGTGAAGGTTGAAACCGTTTACTGCCTTGGCCTGTGTTCGGTAGGCCCGGCGGCCATGACCGGCGACACAGTCCATGCGCGTCTTGATCGTGAAAAGCTGAAAGCGTTGGTGGCCGCGCTATGAAGGTTCGGATTTCTGATGATGCGCTCGCTTTGGCTTGCGGTGCAGACGCTGTGGCAGATGCCTTTGCCAAGGCAGGCGCTGAGGTAGAGCGCACATCTTCTTGGGGGATGCATTGGCTGGAACCGCTGGTCGATATTGACGGCATTGGCTTTGGACCCGTTGGCCTTGCCGATGTGAGATCCATTCTCGACGGCGCAGCGGACGCCTTGTGCATCGGAAAGATTGCCGACCATCCCTTTATCGCCCGTCAGCAGCGCCTCACCTTTGCGCGCGCCGGGCGGACCCGCGCTTTGAGCCTTGACGATTATGCCGCGACCGGTGGCTGGCAAGGTTTAACCAAGGCGCGGGAAATTGGCCCTGCTGCAACCATCGAGGCGATCCTTGCCTCTGGCTTGCGCGGACGCGGCGGCGCTGGGTTCCCGGCGGGGATCAAATGGCGCACTGTGGCCGACGCGAAGGCGGACCAGAAATATATCGTCTGCAATGCCGATGAAGGCGATAGCGGCACCTTTGCCGACCGCATGGCGATGGAGGGCGACCCCTTTCAGTTGATCGAAGGCATGGCCATTGCGGGCCTCGCGGTCGGGGCGACCAAGGGTTATGTCTATATCCGGTCAGAATACCCCCATGCCATTGCCAAGATGGAAGCCGCTGCGCGCGCCTGTGCGCATCTGATTGCGCCCTTTGACGTAGAAATCCGCGTGGGTGCAGGCGCCTATGTGTGCGGCGAGGAAACATCGCTGCTCAATTCCCTTGAGGGCAAACGCGGGGAAGTCCGGGCCAAGCCGCCCCTGCCCGCCTTGGAAGGGCTGTTCGGCAAGCCGACGGTCGTCAACAACGTGCTGACGCTCACCAGTGTGCCGTGGATCATGACGCAGGGCGCAGAAGCCTATGCCGCGTATGGCATGGGTCGATCGCGCGGGACGATGCCGATCCAGATCGCGGGCAATGTGCGCCATGGCGGACTGTTCGAAACCGCCTTTGGCATTACGCTTGGCGAATTGGTCAATGAAATTGGCGGCGGCACTGCCTCGGGCCGTCCCGTGCGCGCCGTTCAGGTCGGCGGGCCCTTGGGTGCCTATCATCCGCCCAGCCAGTTCGACACGCCGTTCGACTATGAAGCCTTTACCGGCATTGACGGGCTGATCGGGCATGGCGGGCTGGTTGTGTTTGACGACAGCGTCGACATGGCCAAGCAGGCCCGCTTTGCGATGGAATTCTGCGCCGCCGAAAGCTGCGGCAAATGCACGCCGTGCCGGCTGGGCTCCACCCGTGGACTTGAAACGCTGGACCGCGTGATTGCGGGCGATAATGCGGCCGATAACCTCGCCCTTGTCGAAGATTTGTGCGATACTATGAAATTCGGGTCGCTGTGTGCTTTGGGCGGGTTCACCCCCTATCCCGTGCTCTCGGCGATCACGCATTTCCCCGAAGATTTTCAGGGACGGAAAACGTCATGACTTACCAGCCTCAGGAAGATTTTGGCACACCGGCCTCGCGCGCCGATGAACAGGTTTCGCTGACGATCGATGGGCGCGCGGTCACCGTGCCAGCCGGAACCAGCGTGATGCGCGCGGCGGCAGAGCAAGGAACATCGATCCCCAAGCTGTGCGCAACAGACAGCCTGTCCTCCTTCGGCTCCTGCCGCTTGTGCCTTGTGGAGATTGAGGGTCGGCGCGGCACGCCCGCCAGCTGCACAACGCCGGTTGAACCGGGCATGGTCGTCCACACCCAGACACCGCACCTGCAAAAGCTGCGCAAGGGCGTGATGGAACTCTATATTTCCGATCACCCGCTCGACTGCCTCACCTGTGCGGCAAATGGCGATTGCGAACTGCAGGATCAAGCCGGGGCTGTGGGCCTGCGCGACGTGCGTTATGCGGCTGACGCGACCCATCTTGGCCAAGCCAAGGACCATTCCAACCCCTATTTCGACTTTGATCCGTCCAAGTGCATCGTCTGCTCCCGCTGCGTGCGGGCATGTGACGAGGTGCAGGGAACGTTGGCGCTGACTGTTCAGTCCCGTGGCTTCGGGTCTAAAATTTCGGCTGGGCTTTCCTCGGACAACTTCCTGGGCTCTGAATGCGTTTCCTGCGGTGCCTGTGTACAAGCCTGCCCAACCGCGACGCTCGTCGAAAAGAAGGTTGTTGAAATCGGCACGCCGGAACGGTCGGTGGTCACCACCTGTGCCTATTGCGGCGTTGGCTGCACCTTCCGCGCGGAAATGCGGGGCGAACAGCTGGTCCGCATGGTGCCGTGGAAAGAAGGCAAGGCCAATCGCGGCCATAGCTGCGTCAAAGGCCGCTTTGCCTGGGGCTATGCCCAGCATCAGGAGCGCATTTTAAAGCCGATGATCCGCAGCTCGATCAGCGAGCCATGGCAGGAAGTGACGTGGGAAGTGGCCCTGAGCCACGCCGCGTCCGAACTGAAGCGGATCAGCGCCCAATATGGCAAGCACGCGCTCGGAGGCATTACGTCCTCTCGCTGCACCAACGAGGAAACCTTCCTCGTCCAAAAGCTCGTCCGCGCGGGCTTTGGAAACAATAATGTCGATACCTGTGCGCGCGTCTGCCATTCCCCCACGGGCTATGGCCTGAAAACGACCTTCGGGACGTCTGCGGGGACGCAAGATTTTGACAGTGTGGAAGACAGCGATGTCATCCTTGTCATCGGCGCGAACCCGACCGATGGCCACCCCGTTTTCGCCAGCCGGATGA
>JAHEGQ010000065.1 GCA_024645025.1 Sphingomonadaceae bacterium | reverse complement strand
AACGCCCCCTTGTTGCGCAGGATGTCGATGAAGACGCGATATCGGCCTTCCTCGTGAAGACGGTCAATCGCGGCGTTAAATACCTTGCTGTAATCCAAGGGAACACATCCTGTTTGACAATTTCGACGCCACATAATCGCTTGTGATTTAACTTTCCAGCGAGAACGTGTCGCAAAAGGTGAAGACGAAAGATCAGGTGGTTCGGGACGCAGGCACCAATTTGGGCGTCTGATTGGTCCGCAAGGGAATGGCTGAGGACGTTAGGCGGGCAAGGTGCTTACCATTGCTATCAAAGAGGTCCGCTTCCAGAAAACACGAGGATTTTCCCATTTTCAGACAACGCCCCTCTGCGTGCAGCAATCCCGGATAAGCGGGTGCAAAAAAGCTGGTTTTGACCTCCAGCGAAGCGATAAAGCCAGGCTCTCCCAACGCCACGATGCCCGCATAGGCAGCGCAATCGTCGAGCATGGCGGTAACGATCCCGCCTTGAATGGTGCCGCGCGGGTTGGTGAGCGACTCGCCGGGCGTAAATGTCATCCCGACGCTTTGCCGTTCAATGTCGACACAGATGACCTTCATCCCGAGTAACGGCCCGGTGGGCGGTTGCTTGGCGTTGAAGCGTTCAACAAGTTGGTCTGCGGTCAACGCCATCAAAACCTCCTAAAGAATGTCAATCTGGGTTAGGCCATATTCTGCCAAAGCCGGTTGTAGTGCCGCGATTTCAGGGTCGGGGCGTGTAAAGACTGCGCGCCCGCTCGGCCTATCTGGCCAACTTTGGTCTGTGCATAAATGGGCGGTGCGACGCGCGATGCCTTCGCCCGAATCAACCAGTGTCACCTTTGCCGGGCTGGCGGCGCGAATTTCGTCCGCCAACAAAGGGAAATGGGTGCAGGCCAGCACAACCGCATCAATTTGCCCCCCAAAAGCTTTTCCATAAAGACCTTCTAATGCGGACTTCACTGCTTTTGGGGGCGGGGGCGTGCCCCGCAATTTCGCTTCAGCCAAATCAACAAGTTCGGGGGATCCATGGCGCAATACCCGGCAATCCCGCGCAAATTCAGCAACGAGATTATCAACATAGGGCTGGCGAATGGTGGCTTCGGTTCCCAAAACGCCAATCGTACGCGTTTTGGAGGCCTGTGCAGCCGGCTTGATTGCCGGCACCGTGCCCACAACGGGCAGGTCGAGCGCAGATCGGACATGGTTTAACGCGATTGTGGAGGCCGTGTTGCAGGCGATCACGATCAACCGGGGGTGATAGCGTTCTGCAAGACGGCCAAGCAACGCCGGAACCCGGGCGGCGATTTCCGCTTCGCTTTTTGTGCCATAGGGATAGCCCGCGTTGTCAGCGGCATAAACAATCGGCGCTTGGGGCAGGGCAGCGCGAATATGGGCAAGCACCGACAGCCCGCCGACGCCGGAATCGAAAACCAAAATGGGGCGGTTATCGGTCATTATGGCTTGCCCTTGCACAATTGCGCGCTCTATCAAACCCGCTTAGGATAAGAAGGTCGGGTAAAAGAGGGAAGCTGCCAATGTCTTTATGGACTGGAACCGCTGCGGCGTTGGCGCTTGGTTACCTGTTGGGATCTATCCCGTTTGGCGTAATTTTGACCCGTTTGTTCCGGGCGGGGGATTTGCGACAAATCGGGTCCGGCAATATTGGCGCGACGAATGTGCTGCGAACCGGCCGCAAGGGGCTGGCTGCGGCAACCCTTATCTTAGACGCATTGAAAGGGGTTGTTGCGGTCTTGATTGCGGCGCGCATGGGCCCCGGTCTGGATTTGGTTGCCGGGATTGGTGCCTTTTTTGGTCACCTATTTCCTATCTGGCTCAAGTTTCGTGGCGGAAAAGGGGTTGCCACCATGTTGGGCCTTTGCATTGTCCTCGATTGGCGGGTCGGCCTAGTTTATGCGCTGGTCTGGTTGTTGGGCATGGGACTTAGCCGGATTTCTTCGGTAGGTGGCATGGCTGCTGCCGTCTCTGCCCCAGCGATAGCTTGGATCTTGGGCAATATGCCCTTGGCACAGATGATGACCCTATTGGCGCTGACGGTCTTGTGGTCACATCGCGCGAATATTGGTCGGCTTCTTGTTGGAACAGAACCGAAGATCGGGCAAAAGTCCGCATGACTGGCAGCGGACAGGATCAGCTGGATAAACTCCGCCTGATCCGGTCCCCGCAAATTGGCCCCGTTTCCTTCAGGCAGCTTTTGCTCCGGTTCGGAAGCGCGTCCGCCGCTTTGGCTGCCATTCCGGACCTTGCCATGCGTGGCGGGGGGCGACCGCCTCGGCTGGCATCGCTTCAGGCCGCGGAAATGGAAATGGACAGGGTGGCGCAGCTGGACGCGCGCCATGTGTTTCTGGGGGACGGCGATTATCCGCCTCTGCTCTGCCAGATCGATACGGCGCCACCAGTGCTGATTGTGCGCGGTGACTTGGCGCTATCCCACCGCACCAATGTGGCGCTGGTCGGCGCGCGCAACGCCTCCGCCGCTGCCTGTCGTTTTACCCGGCATCTCGCTGCCGAACTATCTGAAAGGGGCGTTGTCATTACCTCTGGCCTCGCAAGAGGCATTGATGCTCAGGCGCATCAAGGCGCACTCCATGGCGGTACGATCGGCGTCATCGCCAGTGGGATCGATCTGAGCTATCCGCCAGAGCACGACGCGCTACAGGCGGAGATTGCCCAAAAAGGCTTGCTGATGACGGAGCAACCGCCCGGGCGGGAACCGCTTGCCCGATTTTTTCCGGCGCGGAACCGGATCATCGCTGGCTTGGCCAAGGGGGTCGTCGTTGTAGAGGCCGCGCCCAAATCCGGTTCGCTTATCACGGCGCGGCTCGCCAATGACGTGGGCCGCGACGTTATGGCGGTTCCGGGGTCCCCGCTTGATCCTCGGGCACAAGGATGCAACCAGTTGATCCGCAACGGGGCCATTCTTGTTCAATCTGCAGAGGATGTTTTGGAGACAATACAAGATTTTGGGCTGCCACCCTCTGTTTCGGCAGTTCCCGTCAGGGCTTCGATCGATTTCGACGAACCAGATAATCAGGCACGCGAGAGCTTGGTCAGGCTCTTGTCCCCCGTAGCTGTTGGCGTGGACGAATTAATCCGCCAATCCGGTTTGCCCGCTTCCTTGGTTCAGCTGATTTTGCTTGAGTTGGAATTGGCAGGGCGGCTGGACCGTCATGCCGCTGGGCGCGTTAGCCTAATTGCGCTTTAAGGCCTGCAGTTTGCCTTGGGTCAGGCTACGCCAGATCCATTCTATCGGGCCGTAATGAAAGCGTTTTAGCCACCAAGGTGACCAAATCATCATGAAAGCCCATAAGGGCAGGACGGGAAAATAGGCTTGCGCTCGGTCCAAGCTGCCATAGAGCGCGCCGCCATAGCCATAAAACACGCTGGTCATAACAAGCGACGAGAGGATGTAGTTAGACAGTGCCATGCGTCCTGCGGCTGCGACGCGTTGGAGAAGAAGCGCCGGCTGGCCGCGAAAAGCGATCAAAAGTAGAATCGCCAAATGCCCTAGCATCACCGCCATGCGAAACGGCAGGTCAAACACATAATAAGCTGCGGCCGTTGCAAGCGTATCAAAGTGCTGCGAAGACATCCACCAGACAAGCAATAGCGAACCGGACAGGCCGATGGCATAGCTCGTTATGGCCAGATGACGCAGCGCGCGTCTGGGCCAATGGCCGGTCAGCGCGCCGCTTTTAAAAAGCGCCATACCCAGCAGCATGAGCCCTAGGGTTTCAAAGCCATAACCCATTAGCAGATCAAAAGGGCCATTCAGATGGTTGGCCAGTCGGCCTTTAACAATCGCCGGATAGCCTTGGGCAAATTCACGCAAATCTTGGGTAATACTTGCGCCGCGCGGATCGCCCAAGACATCGGCCAGTTCCACATAGGCTGTATGGCTGGCCGGGTCGGCCCGCAGCCCTTGGGCGACAAGCAAGATACAGGCCCAGATCAATAGATTGGCAAAGATGAGGGCGCCACCCAAGCGCGCCAAATGCCGAGGTGGAAGGTGGCGAAACAGCAGGGCTGCTGTTCCGCAAAGCGCATAAAGCCCCAAAATGTCGCCATCCCAGATGAACCAATAATGGAGCATCCCAATCACAAACAGCCAAGCCATGCGACGGAGGTGGCGCTGGGTGCCATTTTGGCCTTTTGCGTCGGCTCGGTCGATGACGAGCAACAAAGAGGCGCCAAAAAGAAGCGAGAACAGCCCGCGCATCTTGCCTTCAACAAGGACGAAGGCGATGGCCCATGCCGCCAGATCCGCCGGCCCGCCATGGCCATAGGCCAAAGGGTTCACATAAGCTGACATCGGCAGGGCAAAGCTGATGATGTTCATCAGCAAAATGCCCATGACGGCAAAACCTCTCAGGACATCGAGGGATAAATGGCGGTCAGCGGACATGGTCCAAAGGTCAGTGCCAGCCAAGTTGACGCGAAGCAAGCAGTGCGTATGAAGGGCCACGAGGCAGGGAAGAGCGATAGGGAGGTCATATTGGCGGCGCTTGAGACACTGCTTTCTCCGGTTATTCTTTTCTTTGTGCTGGGCGCGCTGGCCGCTGCCGTGCGATCAGATTTGTCTATTCCGGAGCCGATTGCCAAGGGAATGTCGCTTTACTTAATGGCGGCGATTGGCCTGAAGGGCGGCGTTCAGGTGTCCTCGGTCGGATTTTCAGTGGATATGGCGTCGGCCGCGGTCGCTGGCTTGGTGCTGAGCTTTTCCATTCCGGTTCTTGCTTTTGCTTTGCTGCGCAGTTGGGGGCAGTTGGACCGGCTCAACGCTGGCGCGGTTGCCGCGCATTATGGGTCTGTCAGCATTGTCACTTTCGTGACAGCAAGCGAGGCTTTGACCCGCGCGCAGGTGCCGCCCGCTGGATATATGGTTGCGGTTCTTGCGCTGATGGAAACACCCGCCATTCTGACCGGACTATTGCTGGCTCAAAACGGCTTCGCTCGTGCCCGGCCTCAGGGGGCCCCTGGCGGGCATTTGTGGCGCGAAGTCTTTCTGAACGGCTCGGTTGTTTTGCTTTTGGGGGCCTTTGCGATTGGCCTTGTCGTCGGCAAGGCGAAATATGAGGCAATCGCCCCCGTCTTTACGACCGGCTTTTCCGGTATTCTCTGCCTGTTCCTGCTCGACATGGGGCTCGTTGCCATGCGGCGCCTTCGGGAAAGTCGGGCGATGACATTGCGCTTGGCAAGTCTCGGGATTGCGTTGCCTTTAATCAACGGCACAATTGGCTTGGCCATCGCGGTCTTTTTGGGCCTTGGTGTCGGCACCACAGCTGCCTTTGCTATGCTGGCTGCCAGCGCATCTTATATCGCTGTTCCTGCGGCGATGCGCATGGCGATGCCCAAGGCGGACCCGGGGCTTTATCTGTCTATGTCGCTTGCGGTGACCTTCCCGTTCAACATTGTGATTGGCATCCCCTTGTTCTCGGCATTGGCCGCCCGTTTTGCTGGTTAGGAGGCGTCGGTAATGGAATTGGTCAAGCGGAAGCGGATCGAAGTCGTGGTGGATGCGCCTTTGTGCGAATGGCTGTCGGAAAGTGCGGCTGGCGTGGGAATTGGTCACCACAGCCTTATGCCTTTGTCTTCCGGGGCCGGGCAGGGAGGGGCTTGGCGCGATGAAGATATGTCTGGTGCCGTTGCCAAAAAACTATTCATCGCGATAGCCAGCGCCGATAAGGCATCGGCCTTTTTGCAGGCGATTGCACCGCATCTCGACGCTTATGGGCTTTTGATCACCCTTGGTGATGTTGAGGTGGTGCGGGGCGATCGCTTCTAGAAGATCGCGCAAATATCCTCTTCGGGGTGTTGACCTTGCGTGGCATCCCGCTATCGGCAAATTCAATTCGTATCAGGGGTTTTGGTCATGGCTGAATTCCGTCTTCCTGCAAACAGCAGGATCAACAAGAACGGCAACGTCCACAAGTCAGACGGGGCATCGAGCCCCAAGTCCTTCAAAATCTATCGCTACGATCCCGATAGTGGGGAAAATCCGCGCTACGACACCTTTGAGGTTGATCTCGATAATTGCGG
>JAHEGQ010000064.1 GCA_024645025.1 Sphingomonadaceae bacterium | reverse complement strand
CCAAAAGGCCAAACAGGCCGCCGCGGACAGTGAAGTTCTGGACGCAGCGGTCCAACAGGCAACGTCTGGCAATGACGCTGCTGCCATCAAGTCCTTGGAAACGCTGAAGGCTTCGTCCAGCGAAGGCTATCGCGCGACGGCGCTGCTGACCGAAGCAGCAATCAAACTGCAAAAGCAAGATCTGGAAGGCGCCGCCAAAATCTATGCCAAAGTCGCCGCGGACGAAAGCCTGCCCAAGGCATGGCGCGATTTGGCTGCTGTGCGCCAGACGGCTGTTCAATATGATCGTCTGGCCCCGGATGAAGTGATTAAGCGTTTGTCGCCGCTTGCTGTTAAGGGCAATCCTTGGTTCGGCAGTGCGGGCGAACTTGTTGGTATTGCCTATATTAAAAAGCAGCGGCTGGTTGAAGCGGCGAAGTTATTTGATGCGATCGCGGCTGACCCATCGGTTCCTGAGAGCATCCGGGGACGTGCGGGCAATATGGCAGCCTCTCTTTCTGCGGCCTCTGCCGTATCTGCAACCCAAGGGAAATCCAAATGATCCGATCGGCGCGTTCGCGTGGTAAATCTGCCGCCCTTTTGACCGTGCTATTGGCTGTTTCTGCCTGTTCGGTATTTGGCGCTGGAGGGGGCAGCAAAAAGCCGCGGACCCCGGTTTTGGGGCAGCGTGTGCCAATCCTGACCTCAGAAGCACAGGTCGAGGCGGACCCAAGCCTGGCTTCGGTTGACGTTCTGCTTCCGCCGGCGCAACCGAATGAAAACTGGGGTCAACCCGGCGGCAATGCCGCCAAGTCAATGGAACATCCCGCGCTTGGCCTGTCGCTGGCGCCAGCTTGGCGGGCCAGCATTGCCGGGTCCAACGCAAAGGAGCGTCTGGCAGCATCGCCGGTTGTTGCCGGCAACCGCCTTTATGTGATGGATACGCAGGCGCGGATCCACGCCTTTGATACTCAAAATGGTGCGCTGATCTGGACGGTGTCCTTCGGCACGACGGGAAAAGACCGAAAGGCCGTTTGGGGCGGGGGAATCAGCGTCAGCGATGACACGCTTTTTGCAACCAATGGCATAGGCGATGTCGCCGCTTTGAAGGCCAGCGATGGCAGCGTTATTTGGAAAAAACGCCCCTCTGGCCCGCTGCGTGGCGCGCCGACCGTGGCTTTTGGCAATGTCTATGTGATGACCGCCGATAACCAGATTTACGCTCTGAAGGCCAGCGATGGCTCGGTTGATTGGCAGGAAGCCGGGGCAACGGAATTGACCGGCGTGTTTGGCGTCGGCGCGCCTGCTTTTGCACAGGGCACCGTGGTTGCCGGCTTTTCGTCGGGCGAGTTGAACGCCTATCGCTATGAAAATGGCCGTGTGTTGTGGGGCGATGCCCTGACGCGCACCAGCACCACAACATCTGTTGCCGCATTAGCCGATATTGACGCAAACCCCGTTATTGACCGCGGCCGTGTGTTCGCAATCGGCAAGGGTGGCCGCATGGTCAGTCTGGAATTGGTTTCGGGTCAGCGCCTTTGGGAGATCAACCTGGCGGGCATTTCGACGCCCTGGGTTGCTGGCGAATGGGTTTTTGTTGTCACCGATGATGCGCGCTTACTGTGCATCGCACGCAACAGCGGCAAAGTGCGCTGGGTCACCCAATTGGCGCGTTATCGCGTTGAGAAGAAGAAAAAAGACCCGATCAACTGGACGGGGCCGTTGCTTGCGGGCGACCGTCTCATCCTTGCCAATTCGCGCGGTCAATTGGTCAACGTCTCGCCGGCCGATGGCAAGGTGCAAAGCACCGTAAAGTCTGGTGGGCCGATTTCCTTGTCACCCATTGTGGCGGGCAATTCGCTTTATGTCCTTGATAATGACGGTCGCCTGACCGCTTGGCGCTAAGTGAGGCCGGATCGGATGGCCTCCGCGCTCCCCGTGGTCGCCATCATCGGGCGGCCCAATGTCGGCAAGTCGACCTTGTTCAACCGTTTGGTGGGCAAGCGTCTCGCTTTGGTGGATGATCGTCCGGGGGTCACGCGTGATCGCCGAGAGGGAGAAGCCAATCTTCTGGGCCTAGAGTTCCGCATCGTCGACACAGCGGGCTTTGAAGAGGAGGATGCCCAAACGCTGCCGGGCCGTATGCGCTTGCAGACGGAAGCCGCAGCACAGGGCGCCGATGTGGCCCTGTTCGTCATTGATTCGCGCGCCGGCATCACGCCGCTGGACCGCGAAATCGCCAATTGGCTGCGCAGCCTGTCCACCCCGATCATCCTTTTGGCAAATAAGTCCGAAGGCCGGGCGGGCGAGTCCGGTATTTTTGAATCCTATAGCTTGGGCTTGGGCGATCCCATTCCGTTCAGCGCCGAACATGGCGAGGGGATGGATGATCTGTTTCAGGCGCTTCTGCCCCATGTCGAGCGCGAGGATGACGCGATCGACGAAGACGAAGATATGGACGAGGAGGCGCTTGCGCGCGCGCCCCTGAAGCTTGCAATTGTCGGGCGCCCCAATGCCGGAAAATCGACACTGGTCAACAGGATGCTGGGCGAGGACCGCATGATCACCGGCCCGGAAGCTGGGATTACGCGGGATTCGATCAGCATTGATTGGCTGTGGCACGATCGGCCTGTTCGGCTGATTGATACCGCGGGCCTGCGTCGGCGCGCCAAGGTGGATGACAAGCTGGAGCGTCTTTCGGCAGCCGATACCCAGCGCGCGATTGATTTTGCAGAAGTTGTGGTTCTGTTGCTGGATGCGACACGCGGCCTTGAGGCACAAGATTTGCGCATTGCCGACCAGATTTTTGCCGAAGGCCGGGCGATGATTATCGCGCTTAACAAATGGGATACCGTTGATCAGGGTAGCGCGCTTTTCCAAGGGGTGCGCGCTGCGCTGGATGAAGGTTTTGCCCAGGTTAAAGGCGTACCTTTGCTGACGATTTCTGCCTTTAGCGGCAAGGGGATCGACCAGCTGCTGGAAGTGGCTTTTGAGGTGCGCGAGGCTTGGAGTAAGCGGGTGACAACCGGCCAGCTCAACCGCTGGTTTGAAGGCGCGATTACGAAAAATCCGCCGCCTGCACCGGGCGGTAAACGCATCAAGCTTCGCTACGTCACGCAGATCAAGTCGCGCCCGCCCAGCTTTGTCGTCTTTGGCAATCGGGTGGATGATCTGCCGGAAAGCTATCGCCGTTATCTGGTCAACGGCATTCGCAAAGAGCTTGGGTTTGGCGCAGTCCCCGTACGATTGACCCTGCGCGGCGGTAAAAATCCCTACGACAAGAAGTAGCGCTTTGGCCGATCAGGCCTGAAGCTCAATGTCCCAATAAAGCCAGTCGCGCCAGCTTTCGTGAAGATGGTTGGGCGGATAGCTGCGCCCATGATCCTGCAGTTCCCAATTGGACGGTCGGTGCGGTTTTTGCATCAGGGAAAGGCCGGCCTCTTTTGGTGTGCGGCCCCCTTTGCGCAAATTGCACGGGGCGCAGGCTGTTGCCACATTTTCCCACGTGGTGCGGCCGCCCTGGGATCGAGGCACGACATGGTCAAAGGTCAGGTCCTTGGGCGATCCGCAATATTGACACTGGAAACGATCCCGCAGGAACAGGTTGAAGCGTGTAAAGGCCGGGTTTTCGCATGGCTTTACATATTGCTTGAGCGCAATCACCGAGGGGAGGCGCAGGCACGCTGTCGGGCTGCGCACTTCGCGTTCATAATGGGCGACCACATCCACCCGCTGCAAAAACATCGCCTTAACCGCAGTTTGCCACGGCCAGAGCGAGAGCGGGTAATAGGAAAGCGGGGTATAGTCTGCGTTCAGCACAAGTGCCGGGCAGCTTTCCGGATGACGAACCAGATCGGGATGATGCATGAAAAACGCTAGTCCCTTATTGTGCCTTCTCTTCCTTGATCGGAAAGATTGCAGGACTATGACTGCATCTACAATATCTTGGGGTCAAGACCGCGTGTGACTACAAATTGCATTAGCCGCTTTGCACCAAGCCCAACGGGCGCGCTTCATCTGGGCCATGCTTTTTCAGCGATGCAGGCGTATGATTTGGCGCGGCGCGCGGGCGGGCAGTTCCGCCTGCGGATTGAGGATATAGATCAGACGCGATGCCGGCCAGAATATGAGGCGGGCATTCGCGCCGATCTAATCTGGTTGGGCCTGAATTGGGACGGCGACGTGCTGCGTCAGACCGACCGTTTGGCGGCCTATGACGCGGCGCTTGCCCGGCTTCAGGCGCTGGACCTTGTCTATAAATGCTGGTGCACGCGCGCTGAAATTGCCGCCGCCGCGGGTGCGCCGCAAGGGGTGCAGGCGCTTTATCCGGGGACGTGTCGCGGCCGTATCCCGCCCGATGACGACCGGCCTTATTGTTGGCGGCTGGATACTGCGGCGGCCATAGCCCAGACGGGTGCGCTTATTTGGGAGGACGCCGGCCAAGGCGCCGTCATGGCCAACCCCGCATTGCTGGGTGACGTTGTCCTTGCCCGAAAAGACGCGGGTACCAGTTATCACATTGCGGTCGTGGTTGACGACGCCTGGCAAGGCGTGACCGATATTGTGCGAGGGAACGACTTGTTCCTGTCAACCCACATCCACCGGTTGCTGCAAGCCCTGCTGGATTTGCCGACACCGCGATATCATCACCATCCGCTGGTTCTGGATGCCATGGGCGAGCGACTTGCCAAGCGGCGCAAGTCGCCAACCATTGCTTCCCTTCGGGCGCAGGGTTTGGGGCCGATGGACCTCATGCGTGGTCTGCGGGCCGGGCATTTTCCGCAAGGGTTTGCGCTGTCTGAATAGCTGCGCGGCTACGTGCTTTTGAGCAGGATGGTCAGGAAAGCCTTTGCGCCGACGCCGAAGCGGCGTATGCCTTCCCATTATGAACACGGTCCTTATCATTTTCCTCGTCGCCGCCATGATTGCCACGCTTGTGGCGCTGATTCGCGGCGTTGTTGCCTTCCTCAAAACCACCGAGGAAGATCTAATGCACGCTGGCGATGGGCCCAGCCCGTCAAGCCAGAAGCAGAACAAAGCGATGATGCACCGCGTCATGTTCCAGGCGCTGGCGATTGTGATTGTGGTCATTATGCTTTTCGCAGCGCGCGGGTAAAACCTTGGTCAAGCTGACCAAAATCTACACGCGCACGGGGGATGACGGCTCGACCGGTTTGGTCGATGGCAGCCGGACCGCCAAGGACAATCCCCGCATGGCGGCGATTGGCGATGTCGATGAACTCAATTCCTGCCTTGGCATGGCGGCACTTCAGGCCGACGGCGCGATGCTGGCGCAGATCCGCACGGTGCAGAACGACCTGTTTGATTTGGGGGCAGATCTTGCCACACCAGGCGATGACTTTACCCCTTCGGAAATGGTTCTGCGGATTGTTGCGGCCCAAGTCGCGCGACTTGAAGCGGAAATGGATGCGATGAATGCAGACATGGCTTCCCTTGCCAGCTTTATCTTGCCCGGGGGGACGGGGCTTGCCGCGGCCCTACATGTGGCACGGTCGGTTGCGCGCCGGGCAGAACGCAGCCTTGTTGCGGCGCGACGCGAGGCGGCGATCAACCCAGAAGCGCAGCGTTATGTGAACCGTTTGTCTGACTGGCTTTTTGTGGCCGCGCGCTTCGCCAATGGGCGAGGCGGCGATGATATTCTGTGGGTGCCAGGCGCCAACCGGTCCTAGCGGGACCGAACCGTTGCGCGCCAGGTGGGGATCCAGTCCAGAACCCCGCGACATTCTGCCATGGCAACTTGCGTCACGAGCCGAAAGCGACGTCCGTCCCAGACATAGGTTTCGGCCGATCCACAGTCTCCAAGGCCGCGCCCCTTTGCAAAGCTGGCTAATTCCCCGGCCGATGCATCCCAAACCGCATTCGATAAAAGCGGTAGACCATCTGCTTGGCCAAGGCCGGGGAGAATATCGAACTCAGCAATCTTCATCCGCCGTCCCTTGCCGAACCATTTGCTGGAAATGAGGATCGGCGCGGTCACGATGTTATAAGGGCTGCTGCCGCATGGCAGCAGGGTGAGCCAGTTGCGGCCATCCAGCCGCCGCATTTCCAGCGGCCGGGGCTGATCCCC
>JAHEGQ010000062.1 GCA_024645025.1 Sphingomonadaceae bacterium | reverse complement strand
CGACCGCTTTCAACGCCCAGAAAAAGGGCACGATCAACGGCAAGGGCGTGATCAACAACCGGATTTCCGAACACGTCTTTACGCTGTTGGGCAATATCGGCATCCCGACCCACTTCATCAAGCGCCTCAACATGCGCGAACAGTTGGTCCGGCAGGTGGAAATTGTGCCGATTGAAGTCGTCGTGCGCAATGTCGCGGCCGGCTCGCTTTCCAAGCGCTATGGCATTGAAGAAGGCACGCAATTGTCGCGCACCATCCTTGAATATTATTATAAGGACGATGCGCTGGGCGATCCGCTGATCACCGAAGAGCATATCGCCTGTTTCGGCTGGGCCAGCCCAGAAGAGCTGCACGACATTGCCGACATGGCGATCCGCATTAACGACTTCATGTCGGGCCTGTTCGCGGCCATTGGCATCCGCCTTGTCGACTTCAAGCTGGAATTTGGGCGCATTTGGGAAAATGATTATGCGCGCATCATTCTGGCCGATGAAATCAGCCCGGATGGTTGCCGTTTGTGGGACATGGCCTCGGGCGAAAAGCTCGACAAGGATCGGTTCCGTCGGGATCTGGGCGGCGAGGTAGAAGCCTATCAGGAAGTCGCCCGCCGACTGGGCCTGCTGCCCGATGGCGCGGACAGCGCCGTGCTTGACTTGGAAACCCACCGCAAAAAGCTGCGCTAAAACGCAAACGGGGCCCCGGATTGCTCAGGGACCCCGCTTGATCTTCACCCCCGCTTGGGCGGATAGGTCTTATTGCGGCAAGGCGGGCAAGGCCGGCAAATCAGATTGCGGCGCATTTTGCGGCACCGGCTCTGCGGCCGGGGCTGGCGGCAGCGGCGTCACGCTCTGGTCGCCGGTCGCTGGAGCACCCGCCACGCGGCGGAAAATATAGGCATAAAGTTCCGGCTGGCTCAGAATGATTTCGGCTTTGGTCTGGTTGATGACCGGCAGGCCGACGCTTGCCACCTGCGTAAATTTCAGCGCCAGCTGGCTACCTTGACCCGGGCCGGGCATGACCAGCGCAAAGAAGCGCAGGGCGACCTGGTTCTTGCTGCCCTTATCGCCCGTCTTACCCCGGCGGCCGCTGATCTGGCCGGTCGCACGATCCACAACATCCAGCACATAGCCCGATTCCCGGAACACAGCGACCGTCTTGTCAAAGGTCGCCTCAATCGGCTGGGTATAGCCCGCGCGCTGATAGGTGGAATCATAGGTGAAGGCGGCCCGGTCCGTTTGGATCGGTTCGTTACGGGCACAGCCCGCGGAGGCCAGAGCCAGAAAGGCTGTCAACAGGGCGGTTTGTGATCGGCGCATGGCGGTCCTCTCGGCAAGTTTGACAAGACTTTATGAATCTTCTTCGCATTTGTCCATCGCTCCAATGGGTTGGAGAAAAGAACGGAAGACGGAACGGCGATTTCGATCCTCTATTTGTCCCGCAATTCCTTAATCCGGCTTATGATTTCGGTTCGTCTTCAGGTCCGAATTGCGCGGCCTATGAGGTATCGTGTGCCAATATTTCAAAGGATCAACCAGTAATCGTCGCTGTCGCACCAGCCGATGTGCGTTTCTATGCTTCGGGGGCGATGCCCAACTTTTCGAAAGCCACATTTTTCGAGCAGCTTTTTCGAACGTTGGTTCCGTGGATCGACATCTGCAAACAAATGATCGCACACTTTAACCGTTTTCATGTGCGCAACGAACGCAACCATTGCCTCTTGCGCGATGCCCTGTCCCCAATAAGCCTTATTCAGGGCAAAGCCAATTTCGGGAATGCGCCAGCAACCGAGCTTGCCAATAATGCGCCCTTGGAATTCGATGAAATAGTCAAATGCGCTTGCGACTGGGTCCTCAATAATCGGGTTCAGCCATGCTTCAGTTTCGGCCATGCTTTGGTGCGCAGGTGACGACCAATAGGTCATGGCGTCATTATCGCAAAAAATGTGGAATATATCTTCAAGGTCGGCGACTTGAGGCCTCCGAAGGATCAGGCGGTCTGTCGCAATCATATTCGGACTATAGCAATGTCGTGCATGTAAGAAGCGTTCTGAGCCTAAAATTGCCTCTGGCTGACGTCAAGCTTCCTGCTCAACCCAACAAAAAAGGGCCGCTGTTGCCAGCGACCCTTTTCTTGTTTCCAACGGACAAAGTCCGCCGCGCGATTAACGCTTCGAGAACTGGAAGCTACGACGGGCCTTGGCGCGGCCGTACTTCTTACGTTCAACAGCGCGGCTGTCGCGGGTCAGGAAGCCAGCGGCCTTGACGACCGAGCGGAGCGCAGGCTCCTGCTTGGTCAGGGCCTGGCTGATGCCGTGCTTCACAGCGCCGGCTTGGCCCGAAAGGCCGCCACCCTTGACGGTAGCGATCACGTCATACTGACCTTCGCGTTCGGCAATGCCGAAGGGCTGGTTGATGACGAGGCGCAGCGTCGGGCGTGCGAAATAGACTTCCTGATCGCGACCATTGATCGTGATCTTGCCGGTGCCGGGCTTCACCCAGACGCGGGCAACGGCGTCCTTACGACGGCCGGTGGCATAGGCACGGCCTTGTGCATCGACTTCGCGTTCGCGCAGCGGTGCGGCCGGCGCAGCGGCAACGGGTGCGGCCGGGGCATCGGCCACCGGCGCGGCGGCGGCAGGCGCGGCTGCCGTGTTGGTGAGCTCACCCAGATCGGCGAGCGACTGACGGGTATCGGTGTCGGACATTATGCACCCACCTTGTTCTTGCGGTTCAGCGACGCAACGTCGATGACATTGGGGTTCTGGGCAGCGTGCGGATGCTCGGTGCCGGCATAGAGGCGCAGGTTGCGCATCTGCTGACGACCCAAGGGACCGCGCGGGATCATGCGTTCCACGGCCTTTTCAAGCACGCGTTCCGGGAAGCGACCTTCCAGCACCTTGGCGGCGGTCACGCCCTTGATCCCACCCGGATAACCGGTGTGCTTGTAATAGACCTTCTGGCCCAGCTTGCGGCCGGTGAAGCGCACCTTGTCCGCATTGATGACGATGACATTGTCACCGCAATCGACGTGCGGGGTGAAGCTCGGCTTATGCTTGCCGCGCAGGATGTTTGCGATGATCGTAGCAACGCGGCCAACAACAAGGCCTTCGGCATCAATGATGTGCCACTGCTTTTGGACCTCTGCCGGCTTTGCCGGTTTGGTCAAACGGGTGAGCGCCTTCATAAAAGTGCGTCCTCTTGACGAAAAAACAAAAACGCGCCGCCCATGCGGGCAGCGGCGATGGCGGCCCTTTTGCAGGCAGCGGGCTTTAAGTCAAGGATTCGCGGGCTTCTGCAAACGGGTAAAATAATACCGGCCAACATTTTCCGACGAAATTGTCAGGCGGGGCGGCGGCCAATCACGTGCAGGCACCACACCGTCGACGCAACGACCAGCGCCCCCACGGCCTGATGCATAACGGCCAGTGTGATGTTCACATGGGTCATGACGGTGGCGATGCCGAGCAGGATCTGCGTGCCAAAGGCGCTGTGGAGCGCGATTGCAGCGGGGCGTCCCCCCGCGGCCTTGGCCCGACGGGCCAGAAGAACCAGCGCAACAACGGCAACCCATGCCCACCAGCGATGGACAAAATGGATGACGAAGGGATCATTGGTCAGCACATAAAAGGCGCTGCCCGACAGATTGGGCTGGGGCAGCAGCTTGCCATTCATCAACGGCCAATCGCTGGCCGCAAGACCGGCATCCAGCCCGGCAGTATAGGCCCCAAAAAGCAGCTGCACCGCAAGGACGGCGGCGACGGCAACCGAGAAGCGACTCAGCCGTGCGGGCGGAGCGGCCGGATCACGCGTCAGGGCCTTCAGGTCGAGCGCGGTCCAGACAAGGCCCGCCAAAATGAATAAGGCCGTCAGCAAATGCGTGGCCAGCCGATAATGGCTGACATCGGTACGATTGACGAGGCCAGACGCCACCATCCACCAGCCAATCGCCCCTTGCAGCCCGCCCAGCGCCAGCAGCGCAACAAGGCGCGGGCCATAGCCTTTGGGGATGGCGCGCTGAACCGCAAACCAAATCAGCGGCAGGGCAAAGGCCAGCCCAATCACGCGGCCTAGCAACCGGTGAACCCATTCCCAGAAAAAGATGAATTTGAAGTCGGCAAGGCTCATCCCTTGCTTCAGCAGCTGATATTCGGGGATCTGCTGATATTTGCGAAATGCCTCTTCCCAATCGGCCTGCGTCAAGGGCGGGATCGCGCCGGTGACGGGCTTCCATTCGGTGATGGACAGGCCGGATTCGGTCAGGCGGGTAATGCCCCCGACAACGACCATCAAGAACACAAGGCTGGCAACTGCCAACAACCAGTTGGCAATCGCATTAGGGCGGGCAGCAGGGTGAGTCATGGCGTGTCTATAGGCTGGGGTGGGGGGCAGGCAAAGCCCCGACTTTGGCGGGGGTTAGCAGGGCAAGCTGGTGCCCTGCGGCGCCGGGCGGAAGAATTGAATGATATATTGTATCTTTGCCAATAGTCTGGCATATATTGGCTTGTGACTCGGGGTTTCATCCTACCTGCGCGGGAGCGTCTTGACCGGCTGGCCATTGGCCTGTCGGCGCTGTGCGTTGCGCATTGCGTCGCCTCGTCGCTGCTTCTGGCGCTTGTCGCATCGGCGGGTGGCGTGTTCCTGCATCCATTGGTTCATGAAGTCGGGTTGGTCTTGGCCATCCTATTCGGCGCGGTTGGGCTGGGGCAGGGGCTGCGGACGCATGGTTCCTTCCTGCCGGGCAGCCTTGGTGCGATTGGACTGGGGCTGATGGCCTTTGCGCTGACGCAGCCGCATGATGGCCGCGAGGCGCTGTTCACCATCCTTGGCGCATCGCTGCTGGCGATCGGCCATTATCTCAACCGCCGCGCGCTGGCCTAGGCGGCGCTTGCGGCGCGGCGCCGTTCCGCCTAAAATCGGGCCATGGCCCACCCTTCCCATTCGCATGATCTGCCGGCTGGCGACGCGCTGATTGATGCTGCGCGCAACGCGATGGCGCGCGCTGGGGAACAATGGACCGCCATGCGCGCCAGCGTGTTTGCCGCCTTGATCGGCTTTGAAAAGCCCGCGTCCGCTTATGATATTGCCGAGGCCGTATCGCGCAGCGAAGGCCGCCGCATTGCCGCCAATAGCGTCTATCGAATCCTTGACCTGTTCGTGACTGCCAATGTCGCCACGCGGGTAGAAAGCGCCAATGCCTATCTCGCCAATGCGCACCCGGATTGCCAGCATGATTGCATCTTTCTGGTCTGCGATGATTGCGGGGCGACCACGCATATTGATGATGACAGCGTGACCGAAGGCGTCCGCGCGGCGGCCCGCCGGGCGGGCTTTACCCCGCAGCGCCCGGTGATAGAGGTGCGCGGCACCTGCGCCGATTGTGGCTAGGCCCACCGCCGGTCGCCGGGCATGACAATTTTGGGCGTGGTGCTGGCGGGGGGGCAGTCGTCCCGCTTTGGCAGCGACAAGGCGCTGGCGCTGTGGAACGGCGTGCCGCTGATCGACCACGCCCTTGCCGCGCTGACCCCCTTTGTCGATCAACAAGCGGTTGTGGGGCGCGACTGGCCGGGGACCATCCGCGTCGATGATCTGCCGCGCCCGGGCCTTGGCCCCTTGGGCGGGCTGTTGGGCGCGCTGGCCTATGCCGCGGATAAGGGCTTTGAGGCGGTGCTGACCTGTGGGTGCGATACGCTGGGTCTGGCGGCCGCCCATGTCGCCGCCTTGACGCCGGGGCCATCGGTGCTGGAGGCCCTGCCGATTATTGGCCTTTGGCCCGCCGATCTTGCCCCGGAGTTGCAGGATTGGATGGCCACTCATCACCGCCATTCGGTCTATGCCTTTGCCCAAGCGGTTGGTGCGCGGCGCGTGGCCGTCCCCAATCCCCCCGCCAATATCAACCGGCCCGAGGATTTGGCAGCGCGGGCTTAGCCCTTGCCTCGCGCCTTTAACTGACCGATAGTCAGAAGCGGAGCCGCCACGCACGGCTTCCGGGGACTTGTACTCCCCAAGACAAACGGTGGGTGCCGACCGCTTTCGGCGCCATGTTTCCTGACCCTATGGTCGGGGAGCCTGT
>JAHEGQ010000052.1 GCA_024645025.1 Sphingomonadaceae bacterium | reverse complement strand
GGGGCCTGACCGGACTGGTCGCGCGGACACCACGGGCGTGGATCGACCTTAACCGCGCCGAACATGATGTCGATCCCGGCATGCTCAGCGCCCCCCTGTCTGCCACGCCTGCCATGCTCTCCGCCAAGGCGCGGGGCGGCCTTGGCCTCATCCCGCGGCGAACCCCACAATTGGGGGAATTGTGGCATCGTCGACTGGACCCTGCCGATGTCCATCGCCGGATCGCGCAAGACTACCGCCCATATCATACCCAACTCGCCGCGGCGCTTGCAGCGGCGCGCGCGCGGTTTGGCGCCGCCCTGTTGATCGACCTGCATTCTATGCCGCCGTTGGCAGACACCCCCTTAAACCCCGCCCCGACAATCGTCATTGGCGACCGATTTGGCCGGAGTGCGGCGGGCTTTCTGACCGATATGGCTGGCCAAATCGCCCGCAAAGGCGGCCACCGCGTGGCCTTCAACGCGCCCTATGCGGGCGGCCATATTCTAGAGGCGCACGCGCGTCCCGAAAGCCAGATCCATGCTTTGCAGATCGAAATCGACCGCCGCCTATATCTGGACGCTGACCTGATCAATACAGGCCCCGGCTTGGGGGGCATCCGCGCGCTTGTTTTGGATCTGTGCCAAACGCTGGGCGCGGCATTAATCGACAGCGCATTGCCCCGCGCGGCAGAATAAAAAACCACCCTGTGCACGCACAGGGTGGCCAAGGTTCAGGGAGGAAACGCACCCAAGGGTGCGCTGATTGGCGGCACGAAAGGGGGCTACGCGCCACCGCTCGACTCAGAATTTAGGGTGCCAGCGTCGCTGTTTCAAGAAAAAGGACAGGCGGCGCCGAATTTCTTCGACGCCGCCCGTTAAAAATCCAACGAATACTGGTTCCTCAGGGACGAAATTCGTCAACGGCAACCTTGCCCTGTGTCAGCTGGCGGCCAAAAACTTCGCGCATCTGCCCCATCGACAAAAGGTGCGCATATACCAGCGCCAAAAAGCCCGATTGGTTCATCTTGCGCAGCTGGTCGCCCCGCAAATCGCGCAGCGCCTCTTCATTTACCATCTGAAACCCGCGATAGACAAAGGGCGGCTTTTCAGGGTCTGGCTGAACGGACATTTCGCCATCCATCAGCAGCCCGCTATCAGCCAATTCCTGCATAAAGGCCTGGGTGCGCTGACCTGCCTGTTCAAACTGTTCACAAAAGCCCAAAATCTGCTTCGTCGCTTCGGAGGGCTGGCCATCGTTAAACAGCGCGTCGCCTTCTTCAAACGGGCCGATTGCTTCAGCCGTCGGATCAAAGCAAACCGACATCTCGTCGCTGTCCGGGCGCAGCTTTGCCAACATGAACGGATAGCGACGGATGTAAGCGGGGACATACACGTTTTCCGAAAAACGGCCGTCTTCGCCCACAAAGACGTTCACGCCTTCGTTCAGGCCCATCAGGGCCAGCGGCACCGGGTTTTCACCCGCCGAGAAAATGATGGGGTAAAAGCGCTGTGCTTGACCGAATTCATCGACCGTCACAGGAATAGCGTGCTGTTCCTTCAACCACGGCGCGGATTCAATCGCCCGGGCTTTCCAAGTCGCGTGCTCGACCGAGGACAAGGGAATTAGGTCCTTATAGAGCAACGGAAGGACGTTCTGCGGCGCACTCGCCATGAAAAATCTCCTGCAACAGATCAGCTTTATGGTTGCCTTGGCTCCTATGGCCGCCCTTGCCAGAGCGCAAGCGCAAAAGCCGAACAAGGGCGTAAGGCGGCATCTGAGCTGTGGATCAGGGGATCAACTTGCCGGGGTTCATAACGCCTCTGGGGTCAAGCGCATTTTTGATCGCGCGGAGCGCTGCAATGCGTGCTGGGGACGATAATCGCGCCAATTCGTCGCGCTTCATCTGGCCGATGCCATGTTCTGCCGAGATAGAACCGCCCGCGGCTGTCACCAGATCATAGACCATCTGGCTGGCCTTTTTGCCGGTTTCCAGACGCCAATTCGGGTCTGTCACACCTTCGGGCGCACGCACATGGAAATGGACATTCCCATCGCCCAAATGCCCATAAGCATTGACCCAAACGCCGGGAAACGCCGCTTCAACGGCCTCGCTCGCGTCTTCAATGAAGCGCGGCATATCGTCCACCGGCACCGATATGTCATGCTGCATCGCCGGTCCATGGGCGCGCTCCGCCTCTGAAATCGAATCCCGGATCTTCCAAAAGGCCAGGGCCTGAGCCTCGCTACTTGCCAGCGCGGCGTCGCGATACAGCCCTTTGTCATAGTGAGCGGCAAGCAGCACCTCTAAAGCTTCGGCAGATGGCGCAGCGGCGGGGCTGGACCGGACATATTCAATCAATATGTGCCACGGGTGCGCAGACGCCAGCGGTGCGCGGGTGTCTGGGATGTGTTGCAAGACAAGCCGAAGCGAACTGTCTGGGATCAACTCAAAACTTTCGATCGCGTCGCCCGACGCGGCCTCCAACGCCCGCAACAGGCCAAGTGCTGCAGCGGGGCTGTCCACACCGACCCACGCGACCGCGCGGTCCAGAATATCAGGCACCAATGTCAGACTGGCTGCCGTGACAACCCCCAGTGTCCCTTCAGCCGCGATAAGCAATTGGGTTAGATCATAGCCGCGATTATCTTTCTTCAGCGCGGCAAGCCCGGCATAAAGCCCCCCATCCGGCAACACCGCCTCTATCCCCAGAACCAGCTTGCGCATCGTGCCAAAGCGCAGGACCTGCGTTCCCCCGGCATTGGTCGACACCAACCCCCCGATTGTCGCGGATCCGCGCGCACCCAGCGTCAAGGGAAACCGCCGCCCCACAGATCGGGCCGCATCATGCAAATGGGCAAGGATAACGCCCGCTTCGGCCACAACGATATTCGCGACCGGATCCAGCGACCGAATGGCGTTCATCCGCCGAGTGGACAGAATAAGTGCTGTTCCGCTGGCATCTGGGGTTGCCCCACCGACCATCGAGCTATTCCCCCCTTGCGGGACAACGGGCAGCCCCTGTGCCGACGCCAAGGCAAGCACGGCTTGCACCTCGCTGACATTGGCCGGCGCGGCCAAGGCGGCAGCGCGCCCATGATACAGCTTGCGCCAATCCGTCTCCCAAGGTGCCAAATCATCAGCGTCCGTGAAAAAGCCTTTTGAGCCAAGAAGATGACCCAATTGATCGGTCAGATTTTGGTCAAGCATCGCTACCTCCGGCCTGTGGCGTATCCACGCGCGCAATCGGGCATTGCCACGCAATTCATGATCTGTTCAACCAAAGAACAGCACATCAAACCGAATCATGCGACCATCAAGCCTTTCTCTTCCTGCGATCACCGCCCTGCCTTTCGCCCTGATGCTGGCATTGCCGGCATTTGCCCAAGACACGCGGCGACCTGCGCCACCGCCGCAGGTGACGCAAATGATTATCGAGCGGCGCACCGTCATTCGCATTAGCCCGCATGAAGAGCGGACCCGAGCCCCGCTCAACTTCCGCGATTGGCGCGAAGTGACGACCACCAAGTGCTTTCCTGTCGCCATGCTGGCGGGCATCGTGATTAGCACGCCCGACAGCATTGACATGGTCCTGCGCGGCGGCCGCCTTATCCGCGCCCGTCTGGAAAAAGGATGCCCGTCGATCGACTTTTATTCTGGCTTTTACCTGAAGCCGACCAGCGACGGCCTGTTATGCGAAGACCGGGATACCATCCATTCGCGCGCAGGCGGGGCGTGCGAAGTGGACAAGTTCCGGATATTGCTGCCGCCCCGACGCTGATTGTCCCGCGCCGCAATCCGCTTTCTCTTGACTTTTTCGCCCATTAAGCCAAGGCAACCCTGCTGGGACGCACAGGGGCGTTCGCACATTTTTTCCGGATTTTTGCTGCATGAGCTTTGCCGATCTCGGCCTGTCAGATGAACTGCTTCGCGCCGTTACGGAATCGGGCTATACCGAACCGACGCCCGTTCAGCAGCAGGCGATCCCCAGCGTCTTGATGATGCGCGATCTGATTGCCATTGCCCAAACCGGCACCGGCAAGACGGCGGCCTTTGTGCTGCCGATGATCGACATTCTGGGCCAAGGCCGCACCCGTGCGCTGATGCCGCGATCCCTGATCCTGGAGCCGACCCGTGAATTGGCGGCGCAGGTTGCCGAGAATTTTGAAAAATACGGCAAATACCAAAAGCTCTCGATGGCGCTGCTGATTGGCGGCGTTCAGATGGGTGATCAGGTCAAGGCGCTGGAAAAAGGTGTCGACGTCCTCATCGCCACACCGGGCCGCTTGATGGACCTGTTTGAACGCGGCAAGATTTTGCTGACGGGCTGCGACCTGCTGGTCATCGATGAGGCGGACCGGATGCTCGATATGGGCTTCATCCCCGACATTGAAAATATCTGCACCAAGCTGCCCTCCAACCGTCAGACATTGCTGTTTTCAGCCACGATGCCGCCCCCGATCAAGAAGTTGGCGGATAAGTTCCTGTCCAACCCGAAGACGATCGAAGTTGCCCGTCCGGCCACGACAAATATCAACATCGCTCAGTTTTTGGTGGAAACGGAAAACCGCAAAAAGCGGGAAGTGCTACGCGACCTGTTGCGCCGCGAAGACGTCAACACCGCCATCATCTTTTGCAACCGCAAAACCACGGTGCGCGAATTGGCGACCAGCCTGAAGCGGCATCGCTTTGCTGCCGGCGAAATTCATGGCGATATGGACCAGCCCTCGCGCCTGCGGGAATTGGACCGGTTCAAGTCCGGCGACATCAACGTGCTGGTTGCCTCTGACGTGGCTGCCCGTGGGCTGGACGTCAAAGGCGTCAGCCATGTGTTCAACTTTGACGCCCCTTGGCACCCAGATGATTATGTCCACCGCATCGGCCGCACCGGGCGCGCGGGTGCGACGGGCCGCGCCTTTACCTTCGTGACGAAGGAAGATGCCGAGGCGATTGAAAATATCGAAAAGCTGACGGGCCAGACAATTGAGCGGATCAAGCCGGCAAAAGTCGAACCGACCGAAGAGGCCCGACCTGCCCGATCACCGCGCTCAGCTGGCGCCCCAGAGGAAGAACGGCCAGCACGTCTTCGCAAGACCGAAGCGCGCGTCCCGTCAGAAAAGCCGGTGCGGCAAACGCGGGAGCGTGCGCCGTCACGCGAGGTTGACCAACCGGATGAGGGGTGGAATGGCCCCGTGCCGGACTTCCTGTCCCACGGGTTTAACTGATCCCGCCCCCGCCGATACGGCGCGCCTGACCTCAGCTATTGCGAAAAGCCCAGCAGAGCAGGCGATAAGTCAAAGGACTTGGCGCCCATTTCCCAACTGCCCGCCGACGGGCGACCTTCGGACGTGATGCGGCGAAAAGAGACGGGGCGAGGCGAGCAGCAAGAGCAGTCATACCCAAGTCTATGGCATCTGCTCGGGACAGGGTCGTGACGATCTCATGACATCAATATGACAGAGCGGCGCGCCGCCGCCCCATCCTATTTAGCCGAGAATGGCGTCGATCTGGCTGGTGACAACGTCGATATCGGCCATGCCATCCACCTGCTTCAACAGGCCACGCGCTTCATAGATCGGCAGGATCGGTGCGGTCTTGGCCCGATATTCCGCCATGCGCGTGCGCACGGTTTCTTCGTTATCATCTGGTCGACGCTTGAACTCGGCGGCACCACAGGCATCGCAAATGCCCTCGGCCTTGGGCTTTTTGAAATGATCGTGATAGCCTTCGCCACATTTGGCGCAGGTAAAGCGACCCGTGATGCGTTCAACCAGCGCGTCTTCATCCACGGCCAGCTCAATCACATGGTCCAGCTTGCGGCCGCGGCTGTCCAGAATGGCGTCGAGCGATTCCGCTTGCGCCGCGGTACGCGGATAGCCATCAAAAATCACACCGGTTGTTGCCGGCAGCTTGTCGAGCGCCTCGCCAATGATGCCAGACACGATCTCATCCGAAACCAGTTCGCCCGCTTCCATAACAGCCTTGGCCTTCAGGCCGATCGGCGTGCCGTCCTTGACCGCGGCGCGCAACATATCCCCTGTCGACAGCTGGACCATGCCACGCGTGTCTTGAAGGCGGCTTGCCTGTGTGCCTTTGCCAGCCCCCGGCGGCCCGAGAAGAATGATATTCATCGACGCGATCCCCCCTTGAGCTTCGC
>JAHEGQ010000009.1 GCA_024645025.1 Sphingomonadaceae bacterium | reverse complement strand
CGTGTTCGGCATTGAAGAGTGCAACATAGCTGTTGAAGCTGGCGACCAGCTCTTCGTTCGAGATGCTTTCCGGCGGCGTATACAGGCCGGTTGCGGAAATAACGGGCGTGAACGTCATGGCCATTCGGTCCCTTTTCATGGCTTTTTCTTTGCGACCTAGCGGCCTCATTGTTGTGACGCAATGGGCCTAAGCGTGCCGTCGCGCGCAAGACCAGCCGCAATAAGGCGCCGTGTGTCGCTGGAAATTCAATCCGGTTTCGCTGCTTTTGGCTTGCGCTTCGGCCCTTCCCTCCGCCACATAACGCTATGCTGCGCCAGTATGAACTTGTCGAAAAGGTCCGGGGCTATGACCCGGAAGCGGATGAGGATCTGCTGAACAAGGCCTATGTGTTTTCGATGAAGGCGCATGGCACCCAGTTGCGGGCGTCGGGCGATCCCTATTTCAGCCACCCGATAGAGGTCGCCGGTCTGCTAACCGACCTGAAGCTGGATGACGAGACCATCGCCACCGCCATTTTGCACGATACGATTGAAGATACGCTGGCCACGCCGGAACAGATTGAAAAGCTGTTCGGGGCCAATGTCGCCCGCCTGGTCGATGGCGTCACCAAATTGTCGAAGATCGAGGCGCTGACCGAAAATGAGCGGGCGGCGGAAAATCTGCGCAAGTTCCTGCTCGCTATGTCGGATGATATCCGCGTGCTGCTGGTGAAGCTGGCCGACCGGCTGCACAATATGCGCACGCTGCACTTCATCAAGAACGACGAAAAGCGCCGCCGCATCGCCCGAGAAACCATGGATATTTATGCCCCGCTGGCAGAGCGCATCGGGATGTATGAATTCATGAAGGAGATGCAGACGCTGGCCTTCCGCGAGCTGGAACCGGAAGCCTATGCGTCGATCACCAAGCGCCTGCAGCAGTTGCAAGAAGGTGGGGGAGACCGGATTGCGCGGATCAGTTCGGGTCTCAAGCTCCTCTTGTCCCGCGCGGGGGTGGAGGCTGAGGTCACCGGCCGGGAAAAGCACCCCTATTCGATCTGGCGAAAAATGGCAGAGCGCCATATCAGCTTTGAGCAATTGTCCGACGTGATGGCGTTTCGCGCGATCCTGCCGGATACCGAAAGCTGTTATCAGGCCTTGGGCATCATTCACCAGCGCTGGCCGATGGTCCCGGGCCGGTTCAAGGATTATATCTCCACGCCCAAGCGCAATGGCTATCGGTCGCTCCACACCTCTGTCATCCATAATGAAAAGGTGCGGATCGAAATCCAATTGCGCAGCCAAGATATGCACGCACAAGCCGAATATGGCTATGCCGCGCACTGGGCCTATAAGGCGGATATCAACAAGCCGGTTGCGCAGACGGCGTGGATCCAAGACCTTGTTGAAATTCTGGACCATGCCGAAAGCCCGGAAGAGCTGCTCGAACATACGCGCATGGCGATGTATCAGGATCGCATCTTTGCCTTCACCCCCAAGGGCGAGCTGATCCAGTTGCCAAAGGGCGGCACCCCGGTCGATTTTGCCTATGCGATCCACACGACACTGGGCGATCAAGCGGTGGGGGCCAAGATCAATGGCCGGGTGGTGCCGTTGCGCACGCCGATTGACAATGGCGATCAGGTCGAAATCCTGAAGTCCAAGGCGCAAGAGCCGCAGCCCGCATGGCTCAGCTTTGCGGTCACGGGCAAGGCGCGCGCAGCCATTCGCCGTTTTGTGCGCAACAAGGAAGAGGATGAACTGATCGCGCTGGGCCGCAACATCTATGATGAAATCGTCGCCCGCCTGCCCAGCAAATTGGGTGCAAAGGCGCTGGCAGATGCGATCAAGCGGCTGAAGCTGAAGGATGAAGACGCGCTGATGACGGCGATTGCGCGGCAATCCGTATCGGACGCGCAATTGATGGAAGCCCTGATGCCGGGCAGCACGGCCAAGAGCAATGGCATCGCCCCCAGCCAGCGACAGGCGGTGTCGATCCGGGGCTTGCGGCCAGGGGTTGCCTTTGACCTTGCCCAATGTTGTCGCCCGGTGCCGGGCGACCGGATCGTGGGCTTGCGGCGGCCCGATGAAGCGATTGAAGTGCACATTATCGACTGCCCAAGACTGGCGGATGGTGTCGATGCCGACTGGCTGGATCTGGCCTGGGGCGATGGGTCGGATGGCGGCACGGCGCGGCTGCATGTCGTGGTGCGCAACCAGCCGGGCGCGCTGGCGGTCGTGGCCGGCATTTTCGGCGCGCATGACGCCAATATCCTCAATCTGAAAATGGAAAACCGGGATACCAGCTTTCACAGTTTCCACGTCGATCTGGAAGTGCGTGACCTCCAGCATTTGACCCGTATTCTGGCAGCGCTGCGGGCGGCGGATGCGGTGTCGCAGGCGGAGCGGATCTGAGCATGGCAACCCTGCCGGAAGGCCCGACCGGCCCCGATTTTTCACAGCAAAGGCAAAACCCCCGGCTGGTGGAAGCCGCGATCGCGCTCAATGAAAATCGCCTCCACGATGCCGAACCCTTGCTGCGCCAGCATCTGAAGGACGATCCCTTTGATGTTGCCGCCATCCGGATGTTGGCGGAACTGGCCGGGCGGATTGGTCGGTTTAAAGACGCCGAAACGCTGTTGCGCCGCGCGGTCGAGCTGGCGCCGGATTTTGTGGCGGCGCGGTCCAATCTGGCGCTGGTGCTCTATCGCCAGAACCGGGTGCAAGAGGCGCTGGAGGAACTGGAACGGGTTGCGCAGATTGATCCCGAAAACATCTCTTCCGCCAATTTGAAGGCGGCGGCCTTTGGCCGGATTGGGGAGTTTGAGGAGGCCTTGGCGCTCTATCGCACCATCCTTGCCCGGCTTGATGGGCATCCGCGGATCTGGCTGTCTTATGGCCACGTCTTGAAGACGGTTGGTCAATCTGAGGAATCCGTCGAAGCCTATCGCCGGGCGGCTCAACTGGCACCGCATTTTGGCGAGGCCTGGTGGAGCCTGGCCAATATGAAGACGTTCCGGTTTGAGCCAGCGGACCTGCACGCCATGGAAGCCGCGCTGGAACGGACCGACATCAGCGAAGAAGATCGCCTCCATTTGCACTTCGCATTGGGCAAGGCGCGTGAAGATGCGGGCGTCGCAGCACAGGCCTTTGATCATTATCGCCAGGGCAATGCCATCCGGGCGGCACAGTTGGGATATGAGGCGGTTTCGACAACGCGCCTCGTTGAGGCGTCAAAAGCACTTTTCACGACAGACTTTTACGCCGCGCGACAAGGCTGGGGATGTCCCGCGCCCGACCCTATTTTCATCGTCGGGATGCCAAGGGCCGGCTCGACATTGCTCGAACAGATTTTAGCCTCTCATTCGCAGGTCGAAGGCACAATGGAATTGCCCGATATGCCGATGCTGGCCGCCCAGCTGGGCGGGCAGGGAAATTGGGTGGACGGCGCAGCGCAGCTGGATGCTGAGGCGGCGCGGGCGCTGGGCGAAACCTATCTGGCGCGCACCCGGATCGTGCGCAAAACGGACAAACCGTACTTTATCGACAAGCTGCCCAATAACTGGGCCTATGTCGGGCTGATCCGGCTCGTTCTGCCCAATGCGCGGATCATCGATGCCCGGCGGCACCCGCTGGCCTGTTGTTTTTCCAACTTCAAACAGCATTTCGCCCGCGGCCAATCCTTTTCCTACAGGCTGTCGGACATGGGCCTTTATTATCGGGATTATGTCTCGTTGATGGCGCATTTTGATGCCGCGCAGCCGGGCAAGATTGTGCGCGTCTTTCACGAAGACATGGTCGACGATAGCGACAGCCAAATCCGCCATTTGCTTCAGGCCTTGGGTTTGGACTTTGAAGAGGGCTGCCTGCGTTTTTGGGAAACAGAGCGCGCCGTGCGCACGGCAAGTTCAGAACAAGTGCGCCGTCCGATCTTTAAGGAAGGCATGGCGCAATGGAAAATGTTCGACCCTTGGCTGGATGAGTTGAAAGACGCGCTTGGCCCGGTTTTAGAGGCTTACCCCGCTATTCCCGCAATATAATTACGCAAACTGTTGCATTTCTGCACTAGTTCAGGCCGGTAATCGCTCGAAACGGGCCATTTGGCGGCCGGATAATTGACCCTGAGTCCAGCAGCGCACATTCATGGTTCTTAGTCTATTGGGGAGAAGTTATGCTCGTTGCCCGCTCGCACCGCGCGATTGTTGCCGCCCTGCTCGGCAGTTCCATGATGATGCCCGCTTTTGCCTTTGCGCAAGAGCCGGCAGAAGACGTGAATGATGAAATCATCGTCACCGCGCAGAAGCGGGAAGAAAATCTGCAGTCGGTGCCAATCAGCATTCAGGCGCTCTCGACCAAAAAGCTCGATCAACTCGGCATCAGCGACTTTAACGAATATACCAAGCAATTGGCTTCGGTTTCGTTCCAGACGATCCAGCCGGGATCGACCACTGTCTATATGCGCGGTGTCGCGTCGGGCGGCGATGGCAACCATTCCGGTTCGCTGCCGTCTGTGGGTGTCTATCTGGACGAACAACCGGTGACGACCATTGGCGGGACGCTGGACGTTCACGTCTATGACGTGGCCCGCATTGAATCGCTCGCGGGGCCGCAGGGCACGCTCTACGGCGCATCGTCGCAGGCGGGCACCATCCGGATCATCAGCAACAAGCCAGACCTGACCAAATTTGAAGGTCGTGTTGATGCCGAGGTCAACGCGATTGCGCATGGCGGTGTGGGCGGCACGCTGGAAGGCATGATCAACACGCCGCTTTCCGACAGCGCTGCGCTGCGCGTGGTGGGCTGGTATCAGCATGATGCGGGCTTCATTGACAATGTTGCGGCCAGCCGCACCTTCCTTGGTCCGGCGATTACGAATGACGAAGGCACCGTTTTGACGGGCAATGAGCCGGGCATTTCAGTCAACAACAACGCCTATGTCCGCAACAACATCAACCGCCGTGATGTCTATGGTGGCCGCGCGGCGCTGAAGATCGAACTCGACGATAGCTGGACCGTGACCCCCAGCGTCCTTGCCCAAAAGAGCAAGAACCAAGGTGCATTTGGCTATGATCCGAGCGTGGGCGACCTGAAGATTGAACGGTTCGCAAATGAATATCGCAAGGATCGTTTCATCCAAGCCGCGCTGACGATTGAAGGCAAGATCGGCAATTGGGACCTGACCTATGCCGGTGCGTATCTCGATCGCAAGACCAAGTCGTACAACGACTATACCGATTATTCGGAAGCGTATGACGCGATCTACGCGAATTACACGGACTCAGACACGAATGAGTTCATCTGCAGCGGTCTTGCTGGCTGCTTCTATTACCAGAATGCCGAAGGCGAGACGATTGATCCGCGTCAGTTCATTCTGGGCACCGATCACTTCCGCAAGACCAGCCAAGAACTGCGCATTGCATCGCCGTCGGACAGCCGGCTGCGCGTGCAGGGCGGTTTGTTCTATCAGCGGCAGAGCAATCGCATTTTCCAAGATTATCAGGTGGCTGATCTGGCGCCCCTGCTGTCGGTCAACGATCGGCCCGGCACGCTGTGGCTCACCCTTCAGAAGCGCGTCGACCGCGACTATGCGGCCTTTGGCGAGGCGTCTTTCGACATCGATCCGACGCTGACCCTGACTGCGGGGGGACGCTACTACCGCTATGACAATAGTCTGGTCGGCTTTTTCGGCTTCGGCCGGAACCCGGATTACGTGCAGGGGGCCGATGACAATCCTGCCCCGAACGCAGCCGGCAGCTCGCGCACGGGCGTGGGCGGCTGCTTCACGACGGGGGGGCTGACGCTGCGTCAGGCCCAGTTGGATGGGGCGTCAACGACGCTGGCCCCCGCAATCGTGCCGGGCACTTTCTGCACCAATCTTGGGACGCCGATGAATGGCACTGTCGTGCCCAAGTCGACCAAGGATAATGGCTTTATTCACCGGCTGACCCTGACGTGGAAGCCGAATGACGACGTGATGACCTATGCGACATGGTCGCGTGGCTTCCGCCCGGGCGGCATCAACCGCCGTGCCAGCATCCCGGCTTATGCAGCGGACTTCCTGACCAACTTTGAATTTGGCTGGAAGCTCTCGCCGATGCGTGGGTTGCGCATCAACGGGGCAATTTACATGCAGGATTGGAAGAAATTCCAATATGCCTTCTTGGGTGAAAACAGCTTCACCCAGATCCAAAATGGCCGGAACGCCCGCATCCGCGGGTTGGAACTGGATGTAAATTATAATGCGGGCAATGGCTTCTCGCTCTCCGGCTCGGCGGCCTATACGGATGCCAAGCTGCGCGGCAACCTGTGTTCGGGCGCGAGCGACCTGACGGCGAATTGCGCTGACTCGGATGTGTCAGCCGCATCGGGCACCCGCCTGCCAATCACGCCGAAGTTCAAGGGCAGCGCCACTGCCCGATATGAATATGACATGGGCAGCGGCAAGGCGCACGCGCAAGCGTCCGTTGCGCATCAGGGCTCAGCCTCTGCGGATATTCGGACGTCCTATGCAACCGCTTGGGGTCGTATCAAGCCGACGACCACGTTCGATTTTTCCTATGGCTATGAATGGTCAAACCTTTCGGCGGAGCTGTTCTTGGACAACGCCTTTGATCAGCGCGGCGAATTGTCGCGTAACGTCAATTGTGGCCAGTGCACGCGCATCAATATTGTGCCGACGCAGCCGCGCACAATTGGCCTGCGCATTGGGTCGAAGTTCTAAGCTAGGCGATATCCCCCCTCCTGCTTGCGGGAGGGGAAAATTACGGGCAGGGTAAGGCGTCATGGCGTCTGACCTGCCCGTTTCTGTTTCTGCCCAAGGCGGCGTCATGGGCGATGCGCCCCGCAAGCTGGGCATTTGGATGTCGATCGCGCTGGTTGCGGGCAGCATGATCGGCTCGGGCGTTTTTCTGCTTCCCGCCAGCCTTGCGCCTTATGGCTGGAATGCGGTCGCGGGCTGGGTCGTCACAATTGCGGGCGCACTGTGCCTTGCGCATGTTCTGGCCCGGCTGACGGCGGCGGCTGAGGGGCCAATTGGCCCGGCCGAATTGGTGGAACGCAGCTTTGGCCCGGTGGCGGGCTTTTTGATCGGGTTCAGCTTTTGGGTGTCGGTCTGGGCGGCAACGGCGACGATTTCTATCGGCGCTGTGTCTTATGCCGCCAGCTTTTGGTCGGTGCTGGGCGTACACCCCGCGCTGTCAGCGACAGGCGTGATCTGGGCGGTGACGCTGGTGAACCTCGTCGGCACGCGCACGGCAGGCGGCTTTCAATTGGTGACAACCGCGCTGAAACTGGTGCCGCTGATTGTGGTCGCAGCCTTGATCTTCCTTGTCCTCGGCCACCAAGGGGCGGCCGTGATCGCACCCTATCCGGCGGCGGGCCTTTCCTTACCTTTGGTCAATCAGGCAGCGGCCATCACCTTATGGGCAATGGTTGGGTTTGAGGCGGCGTGTGCGGCTTCTGGGCGCATTGCCAATCCGGTGCGCAACGTCCCGCGTGCGACCTTTATTGGCGCGCTTTTGAGCGGTATTTTCTACCTGATCGTGTGTTCGGGCATCGCGCTGATGCTGCCGGCAGACCGGGTGGCCACCTCCAACGCCCCTTTTGAACTGTTCGTTGCGACCTTCTGGTCGCAGGGGCCAGCGGCCTTTATTGGGTTGTTTGCGGCGATCAGCGCGGTGGGTGCGGTCAATGGCTGGGTGCTGGTGCAAGGCGAGGTGCCGTTTGAAATGGCCGCCCGCCGCCTGATGCCGCGCTGGTTTGGCGCGGCGGCGGCCAATGGCGTACCCGTTCGCGCCGTGCTGGTCGCCAGCGTCTTGGCCACGCTGCTGGTCTTTACAAATTCCAGCCGATCCATGGCCGGGCTGTTCACCTTCATGGCGTTGCTCACCACCTCGGTGACCTTGTGGTTGTATCTGGCCTGTGCGCTGGTTGCGCTGAAGCGGCGGATTGCGGTGCCCTTTGCGGTGGTGGGGCTGATTTTCGGCCTCTGGTCGCTATGGGGCGCAGGGTTGACCGTGAGCGTCTACGCGTTCTTGTTGATGGTGGCCGGGCTGCCGCTTTACGGCTGGGCGCAGTGGGAACGGCGCGCGGCGCAGTCCTGATCCTTAATGAAAATCGCGGGACTTGGGGATGGTCCGAACATCGCGCGGGTGGCTCATGCGCGGATAGACGGGATGCGCAAAGGCATCGCCACGGGCCCTAGGTGCAGACAGGCGATGCCCTTCTGATAAGCGGGTGATGTCGGCATTTCGGTCGATGATCCGGTGCGCCATCAAATGGACGATCCCTTCCGGGCTGCGTTGCACCTCGCCTTCGACCTCCATCAGCCGGGCGGCCATCACGGCGCGGCGCTGTGCTTCAAAGCTGCGCGCCCACAAGATGATGTTCGCAACCCCGGTTTCATCTTCCAGCGTGATGAAGACGGCATTGCCCTTGCCCGGCCGCTGGCGGACGAGCACCAGCCCGGCAACGCGCACCCGTGCGCCCGCCTTGGCCCGGTGGAGATCCTGCGCGGACAGGATGTTTTCAGCTTGGAAAAAAGGGCGGAGCAACGCCATCGGATGCGCTTTGAGCGACAGGCGAAGCGTCTGGTAATCCGCGATGACATGATCGCTCAGCGCCATGTCGGGCAGCGCCATGTCGGGCTCTTCCCCCAGTTCGCGCGCACGGGCGGCGGCGAAAAGCGGCAGTTCGTCGGGCGGCGTGCGCTGGGCTTCCCATAAGGCGGCGCGCCGATCCAGCCGCAGCGAGCGGACGGCATCTGCCTCGGTCAATAAGCGCAGCGCGCGGGGCGGCAGCCGGGCGGCGCGGGCCAGATGTTCCAAAGTCTCATAGGGGCGGTTGGCGGCGATGGCCTCGGCCCAATCCTCCCGAAAGCCCGTGATCTGCCGAAACCCCAGTTGCAGCCGGGTATGGCCTTGCGCATCCCATAACGCCTGATTGTCCCAGTGGCTGGCATTTACATCCACCGGGTCCACCGGCACGCCATGTTCGCGCGCATCGCGTACAATCTGTGCAGGGGCGTAAAAGCCCATGGGCTGGGAATTGAGCAGGGCGGCGGCAAAGGCCGCGGGTTCATGGTGCTTGATCCAGGCCGACACCCAGACCAGCCGGGCAAAGGCAATCGCGTGGCTTTCGGGAAAGCCGTAGGAGCCAAAGCCTTCGATCTGGCGAAAGCAGCGTTCGGCAAACTCCTGCTGATAGCCACGCCGCACCATGCCGCTGACCAGCTTGTCGCGAAAGGCGTTGATTGTGCCAAGGTTGCGAAACGTCGCCATGGCGCGGCGCAGTTGGTTTGCCTCGCCGGGGGTAAAGTCTGCCGCGACAATCGCCAGCTTCATCGCCTGTTCCTGAAACAGCGGCACGCCCAGCGTCTTGCCCAGAACCTCGCGCAGCTCGTGCGGGTCGTGTGGGGGGGCGGGCGATGGGAAGGACACCGCCTCACGTCCCTGCCGCCGCCGCAAATAGGGGTGGACCATATCGCCCTGAATGGGGCCGGGCCGGACGATCGCAACCTGAATGGCCAGATCGTAAAATGTCCGCGGCTTCATGCGCGGCAGCATATTCATCTGCGCCCGGCTTTCGACCTGAAACACGCCGATGCTGTCGCCCCGGCCCAACATATCGAACACCTCATCATCGGTATCGGGAAAGGTCGACAGTGACAAAGGCGGGTGGGTTTCGCCGCGGGCGCGGCGCAGACCTTCGATCATGTCAAAGGCCTTGCGGATGCAGGTCAGCATCCCCAGCGCCAAGATATCCACCTTCATCAGCCCCAAGGCGTCGATATCGTCCTTATCCCATTCAATGAAGGTGCGGTCGGCCATTGCGGCATTCAGGATCGGCACGGTTTCATCCAGCCAATCCTCGGTCAGGACAAAGCCGCCGACATGCTGCGACAAATGGCGGGGGAAATGCAGCAGTTGCTGCACAAACTGGTTCAGCCGGGCAATGTCTGGCGCGTTGGGGTCAAAGCCGCTTTCAGCAAAGCGTTGCGGCGCCATCTTGGAACTATGGCTGCCCCAGACCGTGGCCGACAGCCGCTGCGTCACATCCTCTGTTAGCCCCAGCGCCTTGCCCACATCGCGCACCGCGCTGCGGGGGCGGTAATGGATGACGGTCGCGACAATCCCCGCACGGTGGCGGCCATAGCGGGCATAGATATACTGCATCACCTCTTCGCGGCGTTCATGTTCAAAATCCACATCGATATCGGGGGGTTCGCGGCGTTCTTCCGACATGAAGCGGGAAAAGAGCAGCTTGTGCCGCGCCGGATCAACCGCGGTGATGCCCAGCACAAAACAGATCGCGGAATTGGCGGCAGAGCCGCGGCCTTGGCACAAAATCCCCCGGCTTTGCGCAAATTGGACAATGTCATGCACGGTCAGAAAATAGGCGGCGTAATTCAGTCGCCCGACAATTTTGAGCTCTTCATCCAGCAGCTTTTGCATATCGGCCGGCACGCCTTTGGGCCAGCGCGCCCGGGCCTGTTGGGCCACCAGCTCCTCCAGCCAGCCCTGCGGGGTAAAGCCGGGGGGCACCGGCTCATGCGGGTAATCATAGGCCAATTGGCCAAGGTCAAACTGGATCAGGCTTAACAGACGTTGCGTTTCAGAAAGGGCCTCTGGGGCCTCGGCAAAAAGCCGGGCCATTTCCGCCGGGGTCTTCAGATGCCGTTCGGCATTGGCGGCCAGACGCTGCCCGGCCTTGTCGATGCTTGTCCCTTCGCGAATACAGGTCAGGATGTCGTGCAAGGGACGGTCTTCGGGTCGGGCATAGAGTGCATCGTTGACGGCGATCAGCGGCACGCCGGTTTCGGCAGAAAGGGCGTTGAGCCCTGCCAGCCGACGCCGGTCCCGCCCGGTGCGGTGCAGCGCGGCCCCAATCCAAAGATGCGGTGTTCGCCGCGCAAGAAGGCGCAGCAATGCCGCCAGATCTGGTCCCTGCCCAGTTGCCAAAACCAAGGGCGCGGGGGCGGCACGCAGAAGCACGGGGGGGCTGTCGGATGCGGGCAGGACGATCAGCGCCAGATCCTCAAGCGCGTCGGTCAGATCGCCGAAGAACAATCGGCAATCGCCCTTTTCGGCACGCAGATTGCCCGCCGTTAAAAGCCGGGTCAGCCGCCCCCAGCCATGGCGGGTTGTGGGATAGGCGATGATGTCGGGCGTACCATCGGCAAAGACAAGCCGGGCCCCTGTCACAAGGCGAAAGTCCTTGGCCTCCTCCCGATCGCGCAGATCGTTCAGCGCCCGCCAAGCGCGCACAACGCCCGCTACGCTGTTGCGATCGGCAATGCCCAGCCCGGTCTGGCCCAGCGCAACTGCCTCTGCCACCATATCTGCCGGGTGCGATGCCCCGCGCAGGAAAGAAAAATTGGTGGCGGCGGCCAGTTCGGCAAAGGCGGGTTGCCCGTTAGCCGAACAGGCCATGTAGATACCAGTCCGGCCGTGTCTTTTCGGTGCCGTATAAACCGTGGCGGAACAGCCAGAAGCGGCGGCCTTGGCTGTCTTCCACGCGGTAATAATCGCGCGTTAGCCCGGCTCCGTCGCGCCGCTTCCACCATTCGGCCGAAATCCGTTCTGGCCCTTCAAAGGCGGTGATGTCGTGGGTCTGGCGCCGCCAGCGAAAGCGCCGGGGCGGGCCATCGGGCACTTCCGCGATGACATCCACAATCTGGGGTGGTTCCAGCAGGTGCAGCGGGCGCAGCGGCGGCTCCCCCGGTTCGGGCGTGCGATGGACGGTCAGGGGCAGCACTGGGCTGCTGACGGGCACGGTAAAGCCGGCGCATTCGGGGATGTGGCTGTCGCCCGCTGCAAAGCGCCGGACGCGGCCTGCCCCCAGACGCACGCTCAACCGGTCGGTTAGCAGCGCCAGCGCGTCCGCGGGGGCCTGATCTTCCTCAAAGCCCGCTTGCGCGGCGGCGAGCGGCTCGGTCCGGAAAATGTCGAGCCGCATCATGTCATAGCCAAAGCCGGGGTCCAGCGGGTCGGCCAGCGTTTCGATCCGTTCGGCAAACAACCGGCAAATCCGGGCCGGATCGCGGCTGGGTTGCCCGGTTTCGATGCGCAGGCGGTGGACGGCGCCGTCGGCCCGAAACAACGACAGGCCAAAATCGCGCCCGCCTTCATGGCGTTCGGCCAGTTGCTGGGCAGCCTGTGCGGCCAGATCGCGCAGCGCGTCTGCGATAAAGTCTGTGCGCGCCACGGGGTCTGCAAAACGGCAGCTGGCGCCACAGGCGGGCAGGGCGCGGCGCGGGGTGATGCGGGCATCCTCTTCTCCCAAAATCCGGGCCAGCCGGGTGACAGCCGCTTGCCCGAAACGCGCCGCGATCGGCGCGCGGGGTCGGGCCGCCAAATCGCCCAGCGTCACCAGCCCGGCCCGGCGCAGCGCCGTGGTCTTTGCCGCCCCCAACCCAAGCGCGTGCACGGGCAGCTCTGTCACGTCCAGCAGGCCGGGGGCAGCGCCTTCTGTCGCGTCGACAGGCGGGGCATAAGCCGGGCGGGCATCATGGATGTTGCGCGGCGGGATCTTGCGGCCCGCGCGCAACAGATCACCCCCATAACGGGCCAGCGCGCGCGCCTGATCGGGCGTGTCGCCCAGTGCAAGGCGCAGGGTCAGCCCAGCCTTTATCAAATGGGCGGCCAGCGCGCTGACCAGCCCGGCCTCCCCGCCCCAAAGATGCGCGCAGCCGGTAATGTCGAGCAGCAGGCCATTGGGCGGGTCCACCGCGACCGACGGGGTAAAACGGTCGCACCCTTCGGCGATGGCGTCCAGCAGACGGGCGTCGGCGGCGGCATCGTGCGGCACGCTGTCTACCTCTGGCACGCGGGCGCGGGCGTCCGCCAGCGTCATATCCACGGTCAGCCCCAGCAGGTCGGCCACCTCGTCCACCGCAACCACGCGCATCGCGCCTTGGGCGCGCTCGACAAAGACGCGGGGCCCCGCTGCACCGGGGTGATCACGCAACCATCTGTCGGCGCTCAACAGGGGCAGAAATACGGCGCAATAGCGTCGGTTCGCGGAAAGATCGGTCGTCATGGGTCCACTCCACCACAATGTTGAACGGGGGCACGCCGCCGCGATGGCGCACCAGCGCAAGGGCAAGCGTGACAGGTCCCGGCGCCTGACCGGGCAGCGGCACAGAGGGGGCAGCGGCGACCTGCCAGCGCGAGGCGGCGGCGCTGGCGATCACGCTGCTCCGATCGCGCAGGACAAAGGCTGTCACGCCCGATTGCGCACTGGCCAAGGCAAGCCGACGACTGGCTGTCAGGTCCAGCCGCCGAGCGGGGCCCATGTCGATCAGGGCAGCCGCCAGCCCGGGGCAGCGCAGCGTATCGCCTGCCGCTTTAAGGGCGGCCAGCTCATCGGGGACGGTCGCGATCAGCACCTGATCGGGCGCCACGCCCAATTCGGCAAGGCCCGGACCATAAGGCACACCCTCGCGCCGGATCCGCGCCTCGCTTGTGATCCACAAAATCCGCCCTCCGGCCTCTGCCGTGCGCGCCGCCATCATCAGGGCAAAGGCGCAGGCGCTGGGCGTGTCAGCGGCGCTTTCGGGCAGCACTTCATGCACGGCCCCGCGGGCCAACCCGCCGTCCAGACGGGCATCTAAGGCCGGCAAGCCAAAGGAAACGCGGCCCAGCTGCCCGGTCCCCGCGGCGGGGGCAAGCGCGGCGATCTGGCCTTTCAGCTGGGCAAGGGCGGGATATGATTCGGCAATGTTCATTATTTGTTCTATAATCTCTCCAATTAAATCCCTGTCAAGGCTTCCCCTTGTAGGAACGACGCTGATAAAGACGCGGCACCGTTCATGGGGGACATCATGCGTAAGGTCAGAAAAGCTGTTTTTCCGGTTGCCGGTCTGGGGACGCGGTTCTTGCCCGCCACCAAGGCCATGCCCAAGGAAATGCTGCCGGTCGTTGACCGCCCGCTGATCCAATATGCCGTGGACGAAGCGCGCGAGGCCGGGATCGAACAGATGATCTTTGTCACCGGGCGCGGCAAAAGCGCGATCGAGGATCATTTCGATATCGCCTTTGAACTGGAACGCACGATGAGCGACCGGGGCAAGGATTTATCGGTGCTGGCCCCCACCCGGTTGGGCCCCGGCAATTGCGCCTATGTGCGCCAGCAGGAACCTTTGGGGCTGGGCCATGCCATCTGGTGTGCCCGCGACATCATTGGCGATGAACCTTTTGCAATTTTCCTGCCCGATGAATTCATGGTCGGCGCGCCCGGCTGCATGAAACAGATGGTTGATGCCTATGAAAAGGTTGGCGGCAATCTGATTTCGGTTCTGGAAGTGCCGCACGACAAGGTGTCGAGCTATGGCGTGATCGCGCCCGGCACGGCGAATGGCAACATTACCGAGGTGAAAGGCCTGGTTGAAAAACCCAAGGTTGAAGATGCGCCGTCCAACCTGATTATTTCGGGCCGCTATATCCTTCAGCCCGATGTCATGCGGATTTTGGAAGCGCAGGAAAAGGGCGCGGGCGGGGAAATCCAGCTGACCGATGCAATGGCGCAAATGATCGGCAAGCAGCCCTTCCACGCCGTCACCTTTGAGGGCGACCGCTATGATTGCGGCGACAAGGCAGGCTTTATCACCGCCAATATCGCGCTTGCCCTTACCCGTCCCGATATCGGCCCGACCGTGAAGGCGTGGCTGAAGACGATTAATCTGGATTAAGCGCGCGCAACCTTGGCAATCGCGTCCAGAACGCCGTTTACAAAGCCCTTTTCCTTGCGGTCATAAAAGGCGTGGGCAACGTCCAGATATTCGCTGATGACGCTGCCGGTAGGGATGTCGGGCCGGGCCAGCAGTTCATAGGTGCCCGCGCGCAAAATCTGGCGCAGTGGCCGGTCCAGCCGGTCAATCGCCCAACCTTCGGCCAGATTGGTCGAAATCAGGGCATCAATTTCAGCGCGGCGGGCATCCACGCCCTTCACCACATCGTTGAAGAAATCGACTTCCGCCTCGGCATAGGTCGCATCCTCAATCGTCGCGCCCAGCCGGTGCATATGGAATTCATGCAGCAACTGCGCCAGCGGCGTGGCTTCCATATCCTGCTGGTAGAGCGCCTGCACAGCGGCAAGGCGGGCGGCGGAACGGGCACGGCTCATTTGGTCAATCTTTCCTGAACGGATCGGGCATGGGCGGGCAAGCCTTCGGCATGGGCCAGTGCAACGGCGGCCGGGCCAATCGCTTGAATGGCGTCCGCCGTGCAGCCCAGAAAGCTGGTCCGCTTCATAAAGTCCAGCACCGACAGCCCAGAAGAAAAGCGCGCGCGGCGGCCCGTGGGCAGCACATGATTTGGCCCCCCTACATAATCGCCCACGGCTTCCGGGGTATGGCGGCCCAAGAAGATCGACCCGGCATGGCGCACGGCCGCAAACAGCGGTTCCGGGTCTGCCACAGCCAGTTCCAGATGTTCGGGCGCCAGTGCATCAATCATCGGCGCGGCATCCATCAAATCTGCAACCAGCAGGATCGCGCCATGCGCCTCCCAGCTTGCCCGCGCGGTGGCTTCGGTCGACAGCGCGGCCAATTGGGCGTCCACCTCGGTTGCAACGGCATCGGCAAAGGCGGCATCGTCGGTGATGAGGATCGACTGGCTGGTCGGGTCGTGTTCGGCCTGGCTCAGCAGGTCTGCCGCAATCCAAGCCGGATTGTTCTGGCCATCCGCAACCACCAGAATTTCCGAAGGCCCGGCCACCATGTCGATGCCAACCACGCCGTAAAGCTGGCGCTTGGCTTCTGCGACCCAGGCATTGCCCGGCCCGGTGATCACATCCACCCGGTCAATCATGGGGGTGCCATAGGCCAGCGCGGCAATCGCCTGTGCGCCGCCAATCCGCCACACGGCATCCACGCCGGCAATATGGGCGGCGGCCAGCACCAGCGGGTTGACTTCCCCCTTGGGGGTGGGCGTTACCATCACCAACCGTTCCACGCCGGCAACGCGCGCTGGAATGGCGTTCATCAAGACAGAGGATGGATAGGCCGCGCGCCCACCGGGCACATAGACGCCAGCTGCATCTACCGCCCGCCAGCGCGCGCCAAGGCGCACCCCCGCTGCGTCCACATGGTCGCTGTCTTGGGGTTTTTGCCGGGTGTGATAGGCGCGGATACGCTCTGCTGCGAGGTCCAGCGCCGCACGCAAATCGGGGTCCAGCCCCGCATAAGCGGCCGCGCAATCGGTAAGGCTGATCTGCCAATCCAGATCATGCCCGTCAAAACGGCGGGTATAGTCTGCAATGGCGGCATCGCCTTCTGCCTTGACGCGGGCAATGATCGCCGCGACGTCGCGCGATACATCGGCATCGGCCTCGCGCCGGGCATTGACCAGCGCGTCAAAGCGCGCCGCAAAATCTGGCGCGCGTGCATCCAGCCTAAGCATCGACCGCGGCCCGGAAGGCATCCACCAACGCCCCGACAGCGGCGTTGGTTTTAAAGGCGGCGCGGTTGACGATCAGCCGGGCGGACACCTCTGCAATCACCTCCACTTCGACCAGCCCGTTTTCCTTCAGCGTCTTGCCAGAAGAAACAAGGTCAACAATCCGGCTGGACAGGCCCAAGGCGGGCGCGATTTCCATCGCGCCGTTCAGCTTCACGCATTCGGCCTGCACGCTGCGGCTGGCAAAATGTTTGCGCGTCAAATTGGGATATTTGGTGGCAACGCGCACATGGCTCCACGCGCGCGGATCATCGGTTGCGGCCAGCGCTGCTGGTTCGGCCACCGAGATCCGGCAATGGCCGATGTTCAGATCAACCGGCGCATAAAGTTCAGAATAACCAAATTCATCAATCACATCGGATCCAACGATGCCAATTTGCGCGGCACCATGGGCAACAAAGGTCGCAACATCGAAGGCGCGCACGCGGATAAGGCTTAAATCGCTGCGATTTGTTGAAAATTTCAGCGCTCGGCTCTTCTCGTCGCCAAAGGCGGCCTCGGGCTGGATTCCCGCCCGGACCAGCATTGGCAAGGCTTCCTCCAGGATACGCCCCTTGGGAACGGCAAAGATGATCGGCTGTGGCATGATGGCTGGCCTTTACTTGGGTGGGGCATTGAGGGCAAGCTAGGCTGCATGACTGATCCTATTCGTGCTGCGTTTCGCCAACAGGCGGAGATGTGCCGGACAGCGGGCTCCCCGCTGACGGCGGAAATCCTTGTTGCCTTGGCTGAAGTGCTGGATGAGGAAACACGCACCGGCGCGCGCATGCTTGCTTGGCCGGGCGATCCCATGGCCGATGCGCTGGCATTGCGGTTGACAGGCGCGCTCCATGCTTTGGCGCGCAGCGGCAAAAACCAGCCCTTGAGCGATCTTTATACGGGTCAAACGGGGGATCTGCCGCGTATTTTGGCGCGCACGCTTGCGGTTTGGGATGACTGGCTGTTGCCCTGGCTCGATAGCCCGCCCCAAACCAATGAGGTGGGCCGTGCTGCTGCGCTTTGGCCCGGCATGATGCATATTGCGCGGCGGTTTGGGCCGCGTATGGAATGGATTGAACTGGGGGCCAGCGCGGGCCTCAACCTTGTGATGGACCATTATGGCTATCGGCTGGGGTCCGCGGTCGCGGGTGATTTGCGGGCCAATTTACAACTCACGCCCGAATGGCAGGGCTCACCGCCCGCTGTGTCCGATATTTCGGTGCTGGATCGTGTGGGGATAGACCTCAATCCGCTGGACGTGGCGGACCCGGATGTCGCGGAACGGTTGCAGGCCTATGTCTGGCCCGATCAGCGTGATCGGTTGACGCGCCTGCGCACCGCGTTGGCAGTCGCCAGCCCCTTGCACCCGCCGCTTATTCAAGGCGATGCGGTGCAATTATTGCCGCCGCTGTTGGCCGAACCGCAGGCCGAAGGGCGCACGCGCGTGGTTTTTCATTCGGTTGTTCTGCAATATTTCTCGTCAGAAGACCGGATGACGATCCGCGATATGATCGAAGCCGCTGGCGCGCGCGCCACGCCGGCGCGGCCTTTGGCGTGGCTCAGCCTTGAATTTCAGACTGTCGGCGCACCGATGGCCGAATTGCGGCTGCGCTGCTGGCCGGGCACAGGTGTGACGGAAACCTTGGCCACGGTGCATCCGCACGGCGCGGTGGTCAACTGGCAGCCGGGTGCTCTCTGACCCCTCAGGCGCCTCTGAATAGGCGGTTGGAGCCGCTCTCTCTTCCGTGATCGTCACCCTGAACTTGTTTCAGGGTCCATCGTGGCGCAATTCCTAAGGCCTAGGCGATGCCATCGCCGTGGATGCTGAACCAAGTTCAGCATGACGATGTGTGGCCTGGTGGTTAGCAATCCAGCCAGTCGCGCATCGCTTGCGTCACGGCTTGTGGCTTTTCCCAAGGGATAAAATGGCCGGCATCAGGCACGCGGACGATGTGAAGCTGGGTGATATGGTCCGCCAGCCCGTCCAGTTGGCAGGGCAAAAGCGCTTCGTCCTTCATCCCCCAAATCACCAGAACCGGCATCGCAAGCTTTGGGAAGGGGGCGTCCAGAAACGGCGTGGCCTGCGCGGGCGCGTCCGGGGCCGGCACCGCCATGGGCGAGGCGCGATACCAGTTGAGCATCCCCGTCAGTGCACCGGGCTGCCCCCATTCGGCCAGATAGGCCGCGCGGTCCTGCGCGCTGAGATGCCCGCCAGAAATTTTGGCAAAGCGATCGTCGAAAAACCAGTCCAGCCCTTTTTCAGCAACCTCGCCTTCAATATCGCGCTCCCGGAATTCGCAAATATATTGCGAGGCGGCCCGCTGCGCTGGATTAAAAATCAGCGTTTTCTGGAAGATATAAGGATGGGCAGCGTTGCATTGGATCAATCGCGTCACCCGGTCGGGTGCGCGCAGCGCGGTGGCCCAGGCAATCGCCCCGCCCCAATCATGGCCGACCAATGTAAAGTGGTCGACGCCCAGCGCATCGGCCGTCGCTAGCACGTCAGCGATCAGGATGGGTACCTTATAGGCGGCCACCTCTTGCGGTTTGTCGGACCCGGCATAGCCGCGCTGGTCTGGCGCGATGCAGAAATATCGGTCGGATAAGGCGGCCATCTGGTGTCGCCACGTCCGGTGCGATTCGGGAAAGCCATGCAGGAACAGGATGGCCGGGTGCGCCGGGTTGCCCGCTGTCCATACGTCCAGTTCCACGCCGGTGGACAGCGCCAGTCGTTGGTGGGTCGTCATCGACCTGCCTTTAAAGCGGGTCGCTGTTGGTCAGCGGCGTTTCCGGCAGGGGGATCGATTCAGGATCATTGGGCACCGTTGGGAAGCGCCCTTCGGTCCAGTCACGCACCGCTTGGTCAATCCGGTCTTGCCGGGAGGACACAAAGTTCCACCAGACGCGCCGACCGGTTGGAAAGTCGACGCCGCCCATCAACATCACGCGCCCGCCGGTTTTCGACAACAGCGTGCCGATCTCGCCCGGGCGCAGGACATAAAGCGCATAAAGCTCCATCGCCTCGCCCGAAATTTCGGCACTACCGCCCACCAGCATCAATGCCCGTTCATCCGCTTCGGCATCAATAGGGATCGCCCCGCCCGCATCCAGCACGATATCGGCATAGATGGTGGGGGCATGGCAGGTGGTGGCGGCGGTCGCGCCCCAAAGCGTGCCCATGATGACCCGGGCCTTCACGCCCTTGGCCTCGATGATGGGCAATTTGTCGGGCATCACCTGTTCAAAGCTGGGGTCCATCTCTTCCTTGCCATCGGGCAAAGCGAGCCAGGTTTGCATCCCATACATCGGGGCGCCCTTGTCCCTTTCAGACTGGGGGGACCGTTCGGAATGGACGATGCCCTTGCCCGCCGTCATCAGGTTCACAGCACCGGGGCTGATTGTGGCAAAATTGCCCAATGAATCGCGATGGTCGATTGAGCCTTCAAACAAATAGGTCACGGTCGACAGCCCGATATGCGGGTGCGGGCGCACATCCATGCCCAAGCCGATGTCCAATGTGCCGGGGCCGAACTGATCGACAAAGCAAAAGGGCCCCACCATCGTCAGGCCCCGTGCCGGCAATGCCCGCCGGACCTGAAACGCGCCCAGATCATGCGTGACAGGCAACAACATACCTTCAACGGGATGGGTCATGTCAGGCTCTCCTTGGGTCAATTTGCCTTGGGTCAATTTGTTTGCCGAGGCTTGTCCCTCAGCTTTAGAGGAGACGCAAGCCCGACGCGTGGTGCTGTGCCTTTATTCCCCCGGCGCGCGGGCGCGGATTGCCAGCGCATGGACGCGCTGGCCGGGCAGATCGCCCAAGGCGCGATTGACCATGCGCTGCCGTTCCAGACGGCTGACCCCGGCAAAGGCGGCTGATTCGATCTCAACCGAAAAATGGCTCTCGCCCGATCCATCATCCCCCAAATGACCATGATGTTTGGCGCTGTCATTCGAGACGACCAGCCGCGTGGGCGCAAAATGCGAGGTCAGTCGCTGGGTGATTTCGGTTTCGATGGGACGGTCGGTCATGGGTTTCTTCCGGTTTACTGGCTTTTCTTCTAGCAAGACTCTCGCCATGGGGAAGCCATGGACGTGACGATCACCAAGGGCAAGGACGCCGACCGGATCGACATCCGCCGCGCGGATGGTTCGGTGGCGCAGTGCCATTTTCCCAAAAAGGGGCCGCTGCCCCATGATGCCCTGCATTATATCGTGGAAGACACGTTGGGTTTTGCCCGAGGGTTTTGGGGCATCATCGCGCAAGGGACTGACCCAGAGGCGGTGCAGGATATGGCCAAAGCCGCCGGTCATGCCAGCGCCAAGCGCGCCAGCGTGCCAGAGGCCGTGATCCATGAATTGCTTCAGGCCGAACGCATCGTCGAAGCCGTTGAAGCAGCCTTATGGACTGGGTCGGAAGACGCCGCCGGGATCCGCGCGATGGCGCATATCGGCTGCGACGCGTCGCAGGTGGCGCGGCCAGCTTTGGCAGACCCGGATCTTGCCGACATTCTGCGGCGCTCCCGCGACTTGCACGCCGCATGGGTGCCCGCGCCCAACGGCCATGCGATCACCTTTCACTGGGCAGCGCGATGACCGACCGGGCACGCCCAACAGACCGGTTCCATGGTCGGGTGGCTGGCCAACAGCGCCCCTGCCACCGTGCAGGCTGCCCCGAACCGGGTGAGTTTCGGGCCCCGGATCCCTTGGGTCGCGATCCCGGTGGCGATGGGCCTGGCGATTGGCAATGGCTGTGCCTCGACCATGTTCGCGCCTTTAATGCGGGCTATAATTATTTCGAAGGCATGACCCGCGAAGAAATTGAAGAAGCGCAAATGCCAATGGCGGGCTGGGACCGGGAAGCCCGCGCTTTTCGTCCGACCGCGGGTGTCGATGGCCCGCCGCGCTGGGCCGATTTTCACGATCCGCTTGATGCCATCTCGGCCCGCTTTCGCGGTCGGGTGGAGGCCACCATGCCCCGGACGCGGGCCGATGGCCGCCCGCTATCGCCTGAAGATCGGCGAGCGATGGACACGCTGGGCCTTGGACTGGATGCCGATGCCAAGGCCCTGCGTTCCCGCTATGCCGATTTGGTTCGGCAATATCATCCCGATCATAATGGCGGGGATCGCCGCCATGAAAAAAAGCTGCGCAGCGTTGTGGAAGCCTATCAGCATCTGCGCCGGGCGCCGGCCTTTACCTGATGCCGGTGCGCAGCCTCTGGATCGCCGGCTTATGGGTCTGGGCGACCGCTGCATCGGTGCCATCGGTGCGGGCGGCAGAGACACAATCGCCAGAGACAATCATCGTCACCGCGCCCGGCGATGCGGCAGACATGGACGACGCGGTGCTGCTGGCGCCGGCGGATCTGAAGGGTCTGTCCGGGCCAAATCTGCTGCGCGCTTTGGGTGGACAGGTGGCCGGCCTTTCCCTGTCAGACGTTCAGGGCAATGCGTTTCAGCCCGACATTGTGTATCGGGGGTTTTCCGCGTCGCCGTTGCAGGGCAATGCGCAAGGGCTGGCGGTCTATCTGGATGGGGGCCGTTTCAACCTGCCTTTTGGCGACACAGTGGCAATGGACCTACTGCCCGACACGGCGGTGAACAGCCTTTCCCTGCGGGACAATAACCCGATTTTTGGGCTGAACGCGCTGGGTGGCGCGGTTGTTATCGCCACGCATACGGGGCGCAGTGCACCGGGGCTGGCCGCGGGTGTTTCGGCGGGCGATCATGGTCGGCGCGGGGCGGATGCCGCTTATGGGGTGTCGAACGGCGCCTACAGCTTTTTTCTGGCAGGGCAGGCAGAACAGGATGGCGGCTGGCGGGCCTATTCCCCGGCAAAGCTGGCCAAGGGCTTTGCCGATCTGGGGTGGGAGGATGCCCGGTCTGGCGTCCATTTGAAACTAATGGGTGCCAAGACCAATTTGGTCGGCAATGGTAGTGCGCCGGTTGATCTTTTGGCGGCGGATCGCGCCGCCGTCTTCACCCATCCAGACCAGACGCGTAACCAGTTGTGGCGCGCAAGTCTGCACCCTTGGGTGGCGATTGGCCCCGATGATCGGCTGGAGGCCAGCCTTTATGCGCAATCCTTCCGCCAGCGCACGCGCAATGGCGACTTGGCGGACATTGCGCCATGTGAGGACGCGCAAGACCTGTTGTGTTTGGAAAGCGCGGGCGCGGATGACGCGCCGCTGATCGATGTTGCGGGCTTGCCGATTGCCGCGCAGCCAATCCATTTGGTCTATGGCGTGTTCAACCGCACGGCGACGCGCAGCCGAGGTGGGGGGCTGGTGGGTCAATATGTGCGGGGCGCCCCGCTTTTCGGCCATGCGAATCGGCTGACGCTGGGCCTCAGCCATGACCGCGCCTCAAGCCAATTTGCAGCTGAAAGCGAACTTGGCGTGCTGTCGCCGGATCGGGCCGTTTTGGGCCTTGGGTCGGTGATCCATCAGCCCGACCGGGCAATTGCCCCAATTGCGGTGGCCGTCCGCACCCGGGCGACGGGGCTGTTTTTGTGGAATGACCTTCAGCTGGATGCGCGACTATCGGCTGAAATCAGCCTGCGCTGGAACGATGTGCGCATCAATATGGACGATCGGATTGGCACAGATCTGACGGGGCGGCATCGTTTCCAGCGCCTCAATCCGGGCTTGGAACTGGATTATCGCCTATTGCCGGCGGCCACCTTGCGGCTGGGCTATGCCGAAACCAGCCGCGCGCCCACCCCGGCCGAATTGTCGTGCGCTGATGAAGCTGCCCCGTGCAGCCTGACAAACTTCTTTGTGGCGGACCCGCCACTTGATCAGGTGGTTGCCAAAAGCTGGGAAGCCGGGGCGCTTGGGCAATGGCGTTTCGGGGGATGGCAGGGGCAATGGTCGCTGGCGCTGTATCGCACGGATATTGCCAACGATCTTTTGCTAACCGCAGCACAAACCCGCGGCCGGGCCTTTTTTCGCAATATCGGGCAGAGCCGGCGCGATGGGCTGGATGTCAGCCTGCGTGCTCGGCGGGCGGCGTGGTCGGTTGCCTTGGGCTATGCCTATAGCCGGGCGCAATTTCGTGCCCCGTTCATAGCCATCAGCCCCCAAAATCCGGCCGCGGATGACGCGGGGCGGATTGCCATTGCGGCGGGCGCGCAGTTGCCGGGCATTCCCCGTCATCGCGGGGTCGCCAATCTGGATTATCAAGACGATACACTGACGTTTGGGGTTCGGTTGCAGGCCCAGTCCGGTCAACAACGGCGGGGGGATGAGGGCAATGCCGATGCCCGGGTGCGCGGCTTTTTCCGAGCTGATCTGGGCGCTGGGCTAAAGCTGGGGCATGGCCTGTCGGCCTTTGTCGACATAACCAACGTCTTCAACCGGCGCTATGCGACATTCGGCACTTATTCCGAAACCGACGCGATAGATTTGGCCGAGGCGCCGGACGCCACAGATCCGCGGGCCGATACCCCCGGTGCGCCGCGCCGTGTGCTGATTGGGCTTAGACTACAGCATTAGGACCATATCGATAATCCGCCATGAGCCTTGCCATTGGCCGCGCCTGCGTCCTATGGGCAATCCATTGCTGACAACAGAAAAGACGCGCCGATCCATGACCGATTTGCCCAATGTCCAGCCCGGCTCCACCACGCTGCTGCCCGCCCCCGATATTACGGTGAACGTGCGCGATGTGTTTGGCATCGATATCGACATGGAATGTCCGGCTTTCTCCCAAGCCGATGAGCGTGTGCCCGATCTTGATCCCTCTTATGTTTTTGATCCGGATACCACGCTCGCGATCCTGGCGGGCTTTGCCTATAACCGCCGCGTCATGGTGCAGGGCTATCATGGCACGGGCAAATCGACCCATATCGAACAGGTCGCCGCCCGCCTGAAATGGCCGTGTATCCGCATCAACCTTGATGCACATATCAGCCGTATCGATTTGATCGGCCGCGACGCCATCGTCCTGCGCGACGGCCAGCAGGTGACAGAGTTCCGCGAAGGTCTTTTGCCATGGGCGCTGCAAACGCCCACCGCGCTGGTCTTCGACGAATATGATGCCGGGCGTCCGGACGTGATGTTTGTCATCCAGCGCGTGCTGGAAACCGAAGGCAAGCTGACCCTGCTCGATCAGAACCGCGTCATCCGGCCCAGCCCCTGGTTCCGCCTGTTCGCCACCGCCAACACGGTGGGCTTGGGCGATACCAGCGGCCTGTATCACGGCACCCAGCAGATCAACCAAGGCCAGATGGACCGGTGGAACATCGTTGTGGGTCTGAACTATCTGCCGGCCGCGGTGGAAACGGACATTGTCTCGGCCAAGGCGAAGGAAACCGATCCCGCGCTGATTGCCAATATGGTGAAGGTAGCCGATTTGAGCCGTCAGGGCTTTATCAACGGTGATATCTCCACCGTGATGAGCCCGCGCACCGTCATCACCTGGGCGCAGAACACCGCGATCTTCAAAGATCCGGGCTTTGCCTTCCGCTTGTCGTTCCTCAACAAGTGCGACGAAGCCGAACGCGCCTTGGTGGCGGAATATTATCAGCGCGTCTTTGGCAAGGATTTGCCAGAAAGCGTCGTTGGCAAGGCAGGTTAAGGCTCTTTCCATGACAACTGCACCACGCACCCTTTATGAAAAAATCTGGGATGCCCATGTCGTGGATCGCCGCGACGATGGCACCTGCCTGATCTTTATCGACCGGCATCTGGTGCATGAGGTGACCAGCCCGCAGGCCTTTGAAGGGCTGCGTCTGGCCGGCCGCAAGGTGCGGCGCCCCGATCTGACTTTGGCGGTGCCGGACCATAATCTGCCGACGACCCCGCGCCGCGATGCTGCGGGCAATCGTTTGCCTATCGCAGATCCCGAAAGTGCCGCCCAATTGTCGGCGCTGGAAAAGAACGCCCCGGCCTTTGGCATCCGCTATATTGATGCGACCGACCGGGAACAGGGCATCGTCCATGTCGTTGGGCCGGAACAGGGCTTTTCGCTCCCCGGCACGACTATCGTGTGCGGGGACAGCCACACCGCCTGCCATGGCGGGCTGGGGGCGCTGGCCTTTGGGATTGGGACAAGCGAGGTGGAACACGTCCTTGCCACCCAAACGCTGCTCTTGAAGCAATCCAAGACGATGGAAGTCCGGGTTGAGGGCGATGTCGGCCCCGGCGTATCGGCCAAGGACATTGTGCTGGAAATCGTCCGCCGCACAGGCGCTGCGGGCGGCACGGGCCATGTCATTGAATATACCGGCTCGGCCATTCGCAACCTCTCTGTCGAAGGGCGGTTGACCATTTCCAACATGGCGATTGAAGGCGGCGCGCGCGCCGGCCTGATCGCGCCCGATGATGTCACCTTTGCCTATTTGAAGGGCCGTCCGATGGCACCCAAGGGCGCGGATTGGGACGCCGCTGTCGCCTATTGGCGCAGCCTCGCAACCGATCCGGGGGCGACTTATGACAAGACCGTGGTTATCAATGCAGCGGACATTGCGCCCAACGTCACTTGGGGCACCAGCCCGGAAGATGTTGTGCCGATTACCGGCGTCGTGCCCGATCCGATGAGCTTTGCGGATCCGTCCAAGCAGACGGCAGCGCAAAAGTCGCTCGACTATATGGGCCTGATGCCCGGCCAGCGAATGCAGGATGTCGAGGTGCAGAACATCTTCATCGGCAGCTGCACCAACAGCCGGATTGAAGATTTGCGCGCCGCCGCGGCCGTGCTGAAGGGCCGTCGCAAGGCCGACAATATCCGCTGGGGCATCGTCGTCCCCGGCTCTGGCCTTGTGAAGGAACAGGCCGAGGCCGAAGGTCTGGACAAGATCTTCATTGATGCCGGGCTGGAATGGCGCGAACCCGGCTGCTCCGCCTGTCTTGGCATGAACCCCGATAAGGTGCCCGCTGGCGAACGCTGCGCGTCGACCAGCAACCGCAATTTCGTCGGCCGCCAAGGGCCGGGTGCCCGCACGCACCTTGTGTCGCCGGCGATGGCGGCGGCGGCAGCGGTGACGGGCAAGCTGACCGATGTGCGGGAGTTGGTGGATTAAGCCGACGCTGCACCCCAACGTCACCCTGAACTTGGTTCAGCATGACGGGGGCAAGCGTCTCAAAGGACCCTCACCCACCCATAAAGCCAAAGAGATGCCCGGCGACCTTGCGCATCTGGATCTGTTCCGATCCTTCGGTGATGCGATAGCGGCGGTGGTGGCGGTAGATGTGCTCAAACGGCTTGTGCCGGGAATAGCCGATGCCGCCATGCACCTGCATCGCAAAGTCCGCCGCTTCGCAGCATAAGCGGTTGGCGCGGTAATTGCACATGGACACCTTGTCTGAAAGGCGAATGGCAACTTCGGGCTTGGTCATCGTGTCCATTTGCGCGGCGGTCTTCCAGATCAGCAGGCGCAGCATTTCGGCTTCGGTCTGAAGCTCCACCAGCGGAAACTGGATTGCCTGATTGACCGAAAGCGCCTTGCCAAAGGGCTTGCGTTCCTGCGCATATTTCACCGCTTCATCGATGCAATATTGCGCGGCGCCCAGCGAAGAGGCGGCCTGACGGATGCGGTTTTCATGGACGAAATGCTGGGCCACGGCGAGGCCTTCATCCAGCTTGCCGAGGATCGCGCTCTCCGGAACCCAGACATTCGTATAAGAACATTTGGGGTGGTCGGTCGGCATATTGAACGTCCACAGATAGTCCCCGATCTGAAAGCCGGGCGCATCTGTCGGCACGACGAAGCACGTGATGCCGCGCGCCTTGCCATCCTCGCCATTGGTGCGGGCAAAGGTCATCACATGGGTCGCGACATGGAGGCCCGTCGTCCACATCTTGTTGCCATCAATGCGATAGCCGGGCACGCCATCCCGCATTTCGGGGACAGCGCGGGTATCCATGTGCGTCGCGTCGGACCCATGATGCTCTTCCGTCAGGCCAAAGGCCCAACGCATCCGCCCGGCCAGCATTTCGGGGATGAAGTCCCGCTTTTGCTGGTCGGTGCCAAAGTCACGCAGCATCAGCACCTGAACCAGATTGCCGACGATCGAGCTTTCATTCTGCAAATCATTGTGCAGCCCCAGGCCCTTGGCCGCGAGGTGATGGCGGATGACCGCCATGGCGAGGTTGGAACCGTTCTTGCCGCCAAATTCTTCCGGGATGGCAAAGCGATAATGCCCGGCGGCATCGGCGCGCTTGCGCATTTCGTGCAACAGATCTTCCCAGTCGTGGCGCGGTAGGCCCCCCTTGTCCCAATCCGTCCGCGCATGTTCGCGGCGATGGTCGAAGAAGCGTTCATTATCATCCTGCGCCTGAAGCGGCTTGATCTCGCGCTCGATAAAGGCGTCCAGTTCGGCCAGATAGGCGGTGATGTCGTCCGGGATGTCAAACAGCATTTGGGCTTCCTCTCATGGATTTGGGATCAGGCGGTCCACGCCTGTTGCGCCGCTTTCAGGGCGGCATATTTGGGCACATCATTGGCCAGCTTGCCCAGCGCCATGGTGCGCAGTCGGGCCAGCAAGCCGGGGGTGGCAAGGGTTGCCTCGCCTGCCAAAATGGCATCGGACAAGGTCTTGTCATAGGGGTCGATGGGGTTTTCCTGTTCGCGGATCAGCATCCCCAGCGCGTTCATCGCAACAGCCGCCATAAACTTGTCGCGCCCTTGCGCCCCGGCCTTCACGTCGCTGTCGATCCAGTCGCGGATTGCCTCCAAAAGCTCGACGGCGGACGGCTCCCCCTGACGGCGGATGGGGGCGGTGGTGGGGGGAGAAACCGGGGTGCGCTCTGCCTCTGGCGCGTCGCTTTCCAGCAGAAGCAGCAGGTCCAGCTCATTCTCGCTTGTCCGCCGGCCGATGACCGCGCGTTCCAAGGTGCGGTCCGCGCCCGTGCGCCAGATATCCCCCATCTGGATGCACCCCAGCGCCCACCACAATGTGCGATAGACCAGCCAGAAACGAAAGCGCTGCCGATCCACCGTGCTGCCGCCTTCTGCTTCATAGGCCGCGAAATAGGCGTCCAGATCCGCAACGCC
>JAHEGQ010000007.1:7262-28419 GCA_024645025.1 Sphingomonadaceae bacterium | reverse complement strand
ATCAGAAAATTGCGTCCGCCTATGTGCGGACGGCGCAGTTGGAACAGAAGGGGCACTGGCCTCTTCTGGCCGTTGCAGCAACAGCGCGGCCCCAGCGACAATCAAGCTTGCGGCCAGCAAGCCCAGAAAGGTCGCTTCCTTGATTGGGGTCAACCCACCCGCCCAAGCAAAGGGTGCGGCGATCACGACCAGCGGCCAGGCCCGGCGCAGCGGCAAAAGGCCCGCTTTATGGAACCGCCAAGTGCCGCCCACCACGACCAAGATATTGCAGGTCAAGGCCACTGCCGGCAGCAGGCGGTAATCGACCCCCGCCAGCGCCAGCAGGGCGTTATAGGTTGATCCCCCGCCGAAACCGACGCTGGCATACAGCAGCGCCGTCGAGAAGAAAGCAGGGGTCAACCAAAGCGGCATCACAAAGCCTTTTTAAAACGCACCATGGCAGTGCTTGTATTTTTCACCGGACCCGCACGGGCATGGTGCATTGCGGCTGACAGTGCCTTCCCATGTCGCGGGATCACCGCCCGCGCCATCGGCTGGAACCGAGCTCGGGATGTTCAACCGGGGCACGCGCGTGGTCACAAGGCCCAAGGCGGCTGCGTCCAAATCTGCGCTATCATCTTCACCGGTCAGCGGGTCGATATGCGTTGTCACGAACTTCGGCATTTCCGGCATAGGCGGCGGCGCTTCTGTTTCAAACTGGGCATGGGCCAAAAGCTTGGTGACGTCTTCCCGGATATCGATCAGCATCCGTTCAAACAGCGCAAACGCCTCGCGCTTATATTCGTTGATTGGCGTCTTTTGCGCATAAGCGCGCAGATGGATGACAGTCCGCAAGGCATCCAGCGTCGACAGATGTTCTTTCCAATGATGGTCCAGCGTCTGCAACAGCACGCTCTTTTCCACTTGCCGCCACAGCTCTGGATCGAGGCCCGATTGCTTGCTCGCCATCAAGGCGTCGGCCTGTTCGCGGACGCGATCTTCGATCATTTCGGGTTCGATTTCAGCCTCTGTGATCCATTCCTCCACGGGAATATCGAGACCCAGAATCTGGCTAACGCGCGACTTCAGGCCTTCCACGTCCCATTGTTCGGGATAGCTGTTCGGCGGGCAGGCATCCCCGATCAGTTCGTTGATCGTTTCATGCCGCATATCAATGGTCACATCGTCAATCGTCTCGGCATCCATGATGTCGCCGCGCTGTTCGTAAATCACCTTGCGCTGATCGTTCATCACATCGTCATATTCGACGACCTGCTTGCGGATGTCATAGTTGCGCGCCTCAACCTTTTTCTGCGCGGTTTCGATCGCCTTTGACAGCCAGCGCGATCCAATCGCTTCCCCGTCCGCCAGATTGCTGTTCATCATTTTGGCAAAGAGCGTATCCGGCCCGAAGATGCGCAGCAGATCATCATCCAGACACAGATAGAATTTGGTGCGTCCCGGGTCACCCTGGCGGCCCGACCGGCCGCGCAGCTGGTTATCGATGCGGCGGCTTTCATGCCGTTCCGTCCCGATGACAAACAGCCCGCCGGCTTCAAAAACCTTCTGCTTTTCGGCTTCAATCTCAGCGCGGATCCGGTCGATTTCCTTATCCTTGGCTGGACCGGCTTCCAGCCCTGCCAATTCATCCTCAATCCGGAAATCCAGATTGCCGCCCAACTGAATATCCGTGCCACGGCCCGCCATATTGGTGGCAATGGTCACCGCCCCCAATCGACCAGCCTGCGCCACGATATGCGCTTCTTGTTCATGATAGCGGGCATTGAGGACATTATGGTCGACGCCCTCTTTATTCAGGAATTCAGACAGCAGTTCCGACTTTTCAATCGACACCGTCCCGACCAGCACCGGCTGCCCTTGGGCGGCCCGTTCCTTGATCAGCTTGGCGATGGCGCCAAATTTGTCGTGCGTGTTCTTGTAGAACTCATCCTCTTCATCCACGCGCTGCACCGGCACATTGGTCGGGATGGTCACGACATTCATCTTGTAAATGTCGAAAAACTCCTGCGCCTCGGTCGCTGCCGTCCCGGTCATCCCGCCGAGCTTGGGATACATGCGGAAATAATTCTGGAAGGTGATGGAGGCGAGGGTCTGGTTTTCCGGCTCGATGGTGACGCCTTCCTTGGCCTCTACCGCCTGGTGCAGGCCGTCAGACCAGCGACGGCCATCCATCATGCGGCCCGTAAATTCGTCGATGATGACGACCTTATTGTCTTTCACGATATAGTCGATGTCGCGCTTGAACATGATGTTCGCGCGCAACGACTGATTGAGGTGGTGGACGACTTGCGTGTTCTCGAAGTCGTAAAGGTTCGCCCCTTGCAAAAGCCCCGCATCTTCCAACAGGCGTTCGGCCTTTTCGGTGCCGTCCTCTGTCAGAACGACCGAGCGTTGCTTTTCATCCGTTTCATAATCTTCCGGGACCAACTGCTTCACAATGGCGTCCGCCGCCATATACAAGTCTGACTTATCGTCGGTAGGGCCGGAAATGATCAGTGGCGTGCGCGCCTCGTCGATCAGGATCGAGTCGACTTCGTCAACAATGGCATAGTTAAAAGGCCGCTGGACCATCTGCGCGCGGTCATATTTCATATTGTCGCGCAGATAGTCGAAACCGAATTCGTTGTTGGTGCCATAGGTGATGTCGGACGCATAAGCCGCCCGGCGCTCTTCATCGCTCAGGTTCGGAACAATCACGCCAACGGTCAGCCCCAAAAAGCGATAGACTTGGCCCATCCATTCGGCATCGCGGCGGGCGAGATAATCATTGACGGTGATGACGTGAACGCCCTTGCCGGGCAGGGCGTTCAGATAGGTCGCCGCTGTGGCAACCAAGGTCTTGCCTTCGCCGGTCCGCATTTCGGCAATCTCGCCGCGATGCAGGGCAATACCGCCTACCAACTGCACATCATAATGACGCTGGCCCAATGTGCGCTTGGCCGCTTCCCGCACCGTTGCAAAGGCTTCGGGCAACAAGGCATCCAGGCTTTCTCCATTTTCAAGACGCTGGCGGAAAAGAACGGTTTGGTTTTGCAGGTCGGCATCGCTCATCGCCTGCATCGCAGGTTCATGCGCGTTGACCTTGTCGACGATCTTCATGAGCGACCGGACATAACGGTCGTTGGACGACCCAAAAATGGATTTGGCAATCTTGCCGAGCATGGACAATTCCTTGGTAAGTCATGGGGCGTCAGCAGCAGGCGCGACGCAGAATATAATGATGGGGATCAGCTGATCCGCAATCAGGCCGCAATCAAGCGCGCGGGCGATCCGTCAGGACAATGCCAAGCTGGGTCAGTGCGCGCAGTGGCGCCCTGATTGGGCGCAGCATATCGGCAACAGTCAAAATTTGACGCAAATGGGCATGGGCAGGGGCCGCCAGGGATTGTTGGGCAGCCCGTTGTGTCGCCGGCTGGGACACGGCCCCCACCGACACGGGTTCCAGCAGGACAGCGCGGCTCGCCTGCGCGGGCGAAAAGCCAACCACAAGGGCAAGAAGGTAAAGGAAAAGCCGCATCATTCAGTCCGTGGAGGCAGATATAGGGATCAATCGCCGCGCCGTCTATCCCGACCTAACGCGTTACGGTTAACAATTCTGCTTCTCCCAACGACGGGCCAGAGGTTTGGTGAAGGTTGAACCCGCCCCGTGCAACGATTAGGGGCCAATTATGACCCAAGCCGTTTCGCCCCTCGCCACGCCCTTTCCCGTCTTGCCTGCCATTGCCGGTGTCACCCCGCGCGTTGCACAGGCGCGATACAAGGCGTGGGACCGAAACGACCTCACCTTTGTTACGCTGGAAGCCGGCACGGTCGTGGCGGGCGTCACGACGCAAAGCAAATGCCCCTCGCCCGAGGTGGAATGGTGCCGCGCACAGTTGCCCGGCGGGGAAGCCCGGGCGCTGGTTGTGAGTGCGGGCAATGCCAATGCCTTTACCGGGCATAAAGGCCGCGCCGCTGTTGAGGCGGTGACGGCAAAGGTCGCCAATCATCTGGGCTGCGCGCCGGGTGCGGTGTTTGTGTCAGCAACTGGCGTCATCGGCGTGCCTTTGCCGATCGACAAGGCCGAAGCTGGTCTTGAGACGGCCTTTGCCGCAGCGCCTTGTGGTTGGGCCGATGTGGCCGCGGCCATTTCCACCACCGACACTTTCCCCAAGGGCGCGATGACGCAGGCCGTGATTGGCAACACAACGGTGATGCTGGTGGGCGTTATCAAGGGATCGGGGATGATCGCGCCCGACATGGCAACGATGCTGGGCTATATTTTTACCGACGCCGCGATTGCCCCGGCACTGCTGCAGCAGATGCTGTCTTCGGCCAACAAGACCAGCTTTTCCTGCATCACGGTGGATAGCGATACTTCCACGTCCGATACGGTTCTGGCCTTTGCCACCGGTAAGGCGGGCAATGCCTTGATGGCGGCGCACAGCGATGCCGGGGCCGATGCCTTTCAGGCCGCTCTGGCGGATTTGTGCCGGCAACTGGCCCATCTTGTTGTGCGCGATGGCGAAGGCGCGACCAAGTTTATCGAAGTGACGGTCGACGGGGCGGTGTCTGACGAAAGCGCCCATCGCATCGCGCTCAGCATTGCGAACTCGCCGCTCGTCAAAACAGCGATTGCGGGCGAAGACGCCAATTGGGGCCGTGTTGTCATGGCAGTGGGCAAAGCGGGCGAACCCGCCGAGCGCGACCTGCTGGCCATCCGCTTTGGGACAACGCAAGTGGCCGAAGGCGGGCTGCCGGTGGACGGCTATGATGAAGCCCCTGTCGCCGCCCACCTTAAAGGGCAGGACATTCGTATCGGCGTTGATCTGGGTTTGGGGACAGGCCGGGCCACGGCTTGGACGTGCGACCTGACGCATGGCTATATCAGCATCAACGCCGATTATCGCAGCTAATATATTGGGGCCCTTCCCGATGAGGTCGGGGCCCCAAGCAGATCACAATTCAGATTCAAGCCAGCCCTTCAAGGCGGACTTTGGCGCAGCACCCACCTTGGTCGCCGCTGGTTGCCCATCCTTGAACAGGATCATCGTCGGGATGCCGCGCACGCCATATTTGGCCGGTGCATCTGGATTGTCGTCGATATTGATCTTGGTGATGGTTACCTTGCCGGCAAGCTCATCCGAAATTTCTTCGAGGCTCGGGCCGATCATCTTGCACGGTCCACACCATTCCGCCCAGAAATCCACGAGGACGGGGCCGCCCGCATTCAGGACGTCGTCCGCAAAGCTTGCATCGGTGATCGCCTTGGTCGCCATAATCAATATCTCCTTGTTTCAAGAACGATGTAAGCGCTGATCGCGTTGATCTCAACCACCGCGGCGGCCAAGTTTTACTTTGCCCCACCCTTGCCGGGCCGCCAGTCGGCCAGCATATCGGCGGGCAATTCAATCAGCGTTGGGCCTGCTGTATACAGCAAAACGGCCCGCACCGCTCGACCGGGGAATATCCCCTGCAACAACGCGGCATAAGCCCCCATTTGCGCCTTGTAATACTCAGGGACAGCGGCTGCATCCTTGGGGACCCGACGGCCCGTCTTGAAATCGACCACCGTCACCGTCTGCGCGTCCACCAATAATCGGTCGACAATCCCGGCGATCACCAGCCCATCCACCACGCCTGCAATGGGCGCTTCGGCCAGCGCCTCGGGGGCAAAGACATGGGCAAAGCCGGGATGGTCGATCACGCCCAGCGCCGCATCCAGCAGTTCATCCACATCCTGTGCGCCTTGTGCTGAAAGCCACAGCCGCCCGGCGGTGCGCCTGTCTGCCGAACGCACGGCTGGCAACCGCTCAAACAAGGCATGAAGCAGCGTGCCCCTTTGGGCCGCGGCCTTCATCGCCGGATCAGGCGGCGGGCTGGCGGCCAAATCCTCAAACCCCAATGCCGAGGGCGCCAGCGGGCGCGGCGGACGCGCTTCTTGCGGGGCGGAGCTTGTCGCCCAAATGGGCAGCGGGCCTGCCCAGCTTTCAAGCGTTTCTTGCGCCTTGGCCTTCCGGCTTGCTGCTCGGTCCTTCAGCGCAAAGACAAGCCCCCCCTTATCCGCCACCACACCCGGCAAAGCACGCATCGCCGCGTCCACGCGGCTGTGCCAGCAATCGGCCCCAATCTCGCCTTTCTTGGCCTGTTTGCGATTAAGCGCGCCGCCGATAAACAGATATTCTTCTGCTCGCGTCATCGCCACATACAGCAAGCGCCAATGTTCCTGCCGCTCGCGCTGGTCCTGCTTTTCCGCAGAGGCCTTTAGCGATCCCGAAAGCGCATCGCTGCGGGGGCGAGGAACGGGCAAACGCATTTCAGCGTCCGGTTCCCAATCCAAGTCGCGGGATTTCTTGAAATCGGGATCCGCGGTCGCATCAGCCAGAACGACAATCGGCGCCTGCAGGCCCTTTGACCCATGCACCGTCATCACCCGAACCGCGTTGGATGGTTTGGATGGATCACGCTTGATGTCAACATCACCCCGGCAGAACCAGTCCAGAAAAGCTTGGAGCGACGGCGCTTCCGTTGCCTCAAACTGAAGCGCGGCGTTCAGCAGTTCTTCCATCGGGTCGCGGGCTTCTTCGCCCAGCCGCGCGATCATCCGCGCCCGGCCGTTGATGGGGCCGGACAAAATGGCTTCCAGAAAATTATAGGGCGTCACCCGATCCGCCATATCGAGCATGGCATGGAGGGTCCCCAAATCATCCGCCATCATCGTCGCGCGCAAATGGGGCCACAGCCGCCCGGTGCGGCCCGATGCACGATCATATAGCTCTTGCTGCGACCACCCAATTAACGGCGACACCAACAGGCTGGCCAGCGACAGATCGTCCGAGGGCTGCAGCACGAACCGCAGGCTCGCGATCAAATCCTGCACGACAATCGGTGCATCCAGCCGCAGCCGGTCGACACCTGCAACCGGCACCTTTTCTTCATACAGGCGCGACACGATCAGCCGGGCCAGGTCTGACCGGCTGCGCAGCAGGATCATCACATCGCCGGGTTCTGCCGCGCGACCCTGATTGTCGAGCCAAAGGCCGCCCGATGTCCAATCCCGCACCTTGCGCGCCAAATCGCTCGCCCATGTCAGTTCGGAGGAGGAAAACCAGCTTTCCTCATCGTCGCCAACCGCTTCATCCACGGCATCCCCCGTAACAAAGGGGAAAAGCTCAACATGGCCCGACCCCCCTTGGGCGCTTTGGTGCCGGGCGGCCGCATCCGGAAGCCCCATCGCTTCGGGGGTCACAGCTTCGATCACGGCATCGACGGCATCCAGTATCGGCTGGCTGGACCGGAAGGACTGGCTGATCGTCAGCGGCTCAAGGTGCTGATCGGCGGCCTCGATTTGCGCGCTAAAATCAACTTCGGCCTTTTTGAACTCTTCCGGATCTGTCCCTTGAAACCCGAAAATGGCCTGCTTGAAATCGCCAACCGCAAAAAGGGTCCGCCGCTGATTGCCCTTTGCGCCTGCGCCGGCAAAAAACTCTTCGGACAACGCGCGGACAATGGCCCATTGGGCATCATTGGTATCCTGCGCTTCATCCACCAGAATATGGTCAACCGTCTGATCCAGCTTATACCGGATCCAGTTGCCGATACCCGGGGTCCCCAACAGCCGGACCGTTGTGCGGATCAGGTCGTTGAAATCCACCACGCCCGCTGCCCGCTTCTTATCGGCATAGGTGCGGGCATAATCCTGCCCAAGGATAAGCGCGGCCGACAGGGTCTGTGCCGTCTGTTCCAGCCGGACCATCTCGCGCAAGGGGGCAAAATGATCGTGCAGTCGGTTCGCATAATCAAAATAATCAGGGTCTTTGGGAAACCAACCGGCAGAGGTGTTGAGCGTCCCATCCTCTTTTGCCCAGGCGCCCATCAGCACATCCAGATTCTGGACGCGGTCCGGCACATCCAGCGCGCGCCAATCGACCACCCGCTTGCCTTTGTCTTGCAGGCGGCTGCCGCCCGCCGCGAACATGCCCTGCACTTTTTGCAGCGCGGCAAGATCAAAGCCGGTGTCAGCGCAGCCCGCATGAACCAGCGCCATCACATCACCCGACCCCAGCCCCAGCCAACCCCGAACGCGGGCCTCAATGCCTGATCCCAGACGTTCCATCGCGTCGGGGGCCAGCGCACAGCGCATCAGCGCACGGCGCGTCGGGTCTTCGCCCAGCGTCCGGGCCAGATGGGCCAAACGGTCCAGCGTCCCAGCTTGGCCTTCGCGTTCGGCGCGGGTCACCAATTCGGCCAAGGCCTCTTCGCGCAACCGGCTTTCATCGCGCCCTTCAACCGGACGAAAGCCAATGGGTAGCCCCGCTTCTGCCGGAAAGGCGGCAAGCAAGGTCTGCGAGAAGCTGTGGATCGTCTGGATGCGCAATCCACCGCCGCGCGCATCCAGCACACGGGCAAAAAGCTGACGCGCGACGCTGATGTGATCTGGGTCCAGATGGTCTGCCCCCAACCGGAACAATTCTTGGCGCAACTCTGCTTCGGGCAAGGTCACCCACAGGCCCAAACGTTCATGGACGCGGTCCGCCATTTCGGCGGCCCCGGCCTTGGTAAAGGTCAGGCAGAGGATGGATTCAGGGGCGGCCCCTTGCAGCAACAGCCGCAACACGCGCGCTGTCAGCACTTGGGTCTTGCCCGCCCCGGCCGATGCCGACAGCCAGACTTGCGCGTCCGGACGCACCGCTTGGGCCTGCGTATCCTTCAAAAAGGGCAAGGGCGAAAAATGGCGCGGCTTAGGCATCGCGACCCTGCCATTCTTCCAGCCGCATCAGCTGGTCATAATCCCCATAGGCATAATCAGGCTGCAGCTTGGCCACAAAGGGGGCGTCCCCCGTCAACCAGGCGGCAGCTGCGTGCTTGAACTTTTCAACAATCTGGTCGACAAATTCGTCCGGCGGGATTTTTCCCTTTTTTGTACCTGCCGGGCTGAAAACGCCGCCAAAGCCCTTCTGCTTGCCCCGCTGGAACGACCAATATTCAAAGCCGGTGGCTCGGCCCTTCACCCCGGCAAAGCCACCCTGTTCTGCAATGAAGCCCAACAGCCCCAGCTGGAAAGCAAAGCCTTCGCAGACCTGCGTGTCCGACGGCGGTTTTCCTGTTTTATAGTCGATGATCGCCAGACCATCTGGCCCCGCGTCAATCCGGTCCGCCCGACCATGTAAAACAACGCCCGCACAGGCTGCCTCGCCGCTCGCTTCACTGGCAATCGGCGCGCGACCTTTGGCGCGGCCGTCCTCAACCTGCCCTTCCACCCATTGCGCGGCTTCTACCAGCCGGGGCAACCAAAGGCTGCGCACAACCGGATGCACCGCCGCGCCGTCTAGCGCATGGCGCATCCGTTGGACCAACGCGCCAGCGGCATAATCATCTTGTTTCGCCCATTGGTCCAGCACGTCATGGATCAGCGTGCCTTTCCACGCTGCGCCCGGCTCGGCATCAACATCTTCAAGCTTGGACAAGCGCAAGATCGCCTTGGCGTAATAGGCATAAGGATCCGCTGCGAGCCGATCGACATCCGTCACTGAAATGCGGCGCGGGCGGAGTTCCGCCGGTGGCGCAGGATCGGGCCGTGCGGCCCGCAGGGGTGGCTTATCGCTGGCATCCAGCGCACGGGCCAGCAGATCAAAGCGAATGGGCGGCTCTGGCAAATGGCCGGTCATGGTTTCCAGCCGCAGCCAAAAGCGCGAGGCATTGGCAGGTGCCCCCACATCGCGCCGCGCCCGCGACAACAGAACTTGGGGCGCCCCCAATGCACCCGCCAGATCATGCGCCGAAAGGCCAATGCGCCGTTCCAGACTGGGCAGGCCCAAGGCCCGCCGCACCGCCGGGGCAAGCCAGGGATCGGGCCGCGACAAGGCCGGCCATGTCCCTTCATTCAAGCCTGCAAGGATCATCACATCCGCCGACTGCAGCTTGGCTTCCAGCAGGCCCCAGATAAAGACACGCGGATGCCCGCCGCGCGCGGGCCGGCTGGTGGCGGCATCGGTCAATTGGCGCAGCAACAGGGGCACGGACGAAGGCTCGACTTGGGCCGGCCCCTCGTCAGCATCGGCCTGTAATTTGGCGAACAGGTCTGCCAAGGCCCGCCCCGCCTCGCCCGACCAAATGGCATCCCCCGACAAACGCTCCAAGCCTGCGCGCAACGCCTCCAGAAAATCGCTCAAGGGGGCCCGGCTGGCAAAGGCAGCCTCCAACGGGGCCAGCAAGGGCTGCACATCGGCCCACCAGTCTCGGGCCAATTTGCGTTGCGCAGCGGTTCTTGCATCCTCTCGGTCCAGAAACCGCGTAATCCCGTCCAGCCTGGCCGACGGGCGTGGCCCACGCAGCACAAGGTCCAAGGCCCGTACACCATCCAGCCAGGCCAATCGGTCGGGCCCCGATTTAACCAGCGGGTGCTTCAGCAAGGCCAGCAGCGGCACCGGCGCAAACCCTTCCACCGCGGCGGTTGCCAGCGCCAGCAGCAACATACCGGGCGGCGTGGTTGAAAGCGGCCGCCCGGCCGAATCATCAGCCAAGATCCCCCAGCGTGCCAGATGGGCGCTGACGCGGCGGGCCAGCGCGCGATCCGGCGTCACCAGCGCCACGGTGCCGGGTCTGGAAATCGCCTCGCGCATCGCCAAGGCAATGGCCTGTGCCTCATCTGCCGGGGTCGCCACCTCCATTGCATAAACGCCGGACAGGCGCTTTTCGCTGGCGGCAAGCGACGCCCATTTGTCGGTAAAACGTGCCGGGGCCAAGGCGTTGGAAATCGCACGCGATCGGTCGGCAGCGGCATCATGGTCGCTGCCGTGCCGCCAAACACGCACCTCGGCGCGGGCAACGCCCATGCGATCCAGCATTTGGCGCAGGTGGAATTGGGGATGGGTTTCCATCGGGGGCTGGCCTTCCTCGCCCCCGATCGCTGCCCATTCCGCATCGGGCATATGGGTATCCAGCCCGGCCAACACCACTTGCCCTGTCGGCAGGCGGGCAATGGTTTTGAGCAGCCGGGCCACGGCCGGCGCGCCGGTGCTGATACCGGCAGCGATAACAAAGCCCGGCGGCGCTTCGCGCGCCCATCGGTCTGCGACCCGGTGCAGCAAGCGGTTGCGCCGGTCCGCCAGATCAATCGCGCCGCGCTTTTCCAGTTCGGCGGGCCAGCGGCTCAGGATCTGGGTCAGCAAATGCAGCGCCTGATCCCAATGGTCAGACAGGCCCTCAGGAAGGTCGATGGTCTTCAGGTCATGCAGCGTGCGTTCTTCGACCAACAGCTGGTCCAAGACCCGGCCCAGCTCTGCTGCCAACCGCATCGCCTCTGCGGCATCCATCCGGACAGCTTCGCCCAGCAGCCGCGCAAAAATCAACTGGCGGCGCAGCGGCTCAATCGCGGGCGGCAGGGGCGCTTCTTCCAATGGGTCCAGCGCCGGGCCCGTACGATCGTCCAATTCCGGATCGCCAATTGGGACCAAGCGCGGCATCAGCAGCCCGGCGTCTGCCTTGCGGACAAAGGCATCGCTAATCGCCTGCACCGCGCGATTATTGGGCAGCAAGATGATGCCGCGCGCCAGCGCCATTGGATCCTTGCCATGTTGGGCAAGGATTCCGGCAACCAGCGCATCGGCAAAGGCCCTGTGGGGCGGAATGGTATAAACGGCGGGGTCGCGCCGATCAGACATGGGCAAGAACCGCTTCGGTCGCGGCAATGGCCTCTGGCGACCCGACATCGAACCACAGCCCTTGATGGACAAGGCCAAAGCAGCGCCCTTGCGCAATTGCGCGGTCCCAAAACAGATTTGTCGAAAACGGGCCTTGGGGGGCGTCGGTCAGCAACCGCTTCGACATCATCTGGATGCCGGTATAGACAAAGGGCGCCACCTTGCCCGGCTTGCGCCGCGACAGCCGGCCCAGCGCATCCATATGGAAATCACCCGGGCCGCTATTATTATGCGCCCGGGCCTGCGGCACGACCAGCAACAGCGCGTCCATTTCCGCATCGTCCCAGCGACGGGCCAACAGGCGCAGCGCGTTGATCGGGCCATCCACCCACAAATTGTCGCTGTTGACGCACAAGAACGGATCCGCGTCGATCAGATCCTTGGCATGCATCAGGCCCCCGCCGGTTTCCAGCAATTGGGCCCGCTCATCCGAGACGACAATCTCCAGCCCGGATACGCGGCGGCGCAAATGCGCCTCTAGCGCGTCGGCCAGATAATGAACGTTCACGACCGCCTTTTCGACGCCGGCCGCCTTTAGCCGATCCAGATTATGGTCAAGCAAAGTCTTGCCCGCCACGTCGATCAGCGGCTTGGGCCGTGTGGCGGTCAGCGGCCGCATCCTTTTGCCAAGGCCGGCCGCCATCACCATGGCGGTGCGCGGCGGCGCACAACCAGGGTCAGGCGTCAGCGCCAACGGCTTACGGGCAACGCTCATGCTGTAAAATCCTGCCAAAAGGCGGCCCGCTTTTCAGCGGGCACATGGGCATCAAACCACGCCCGGACAGGGGCCAGATTGGGCTGCGCCAAATTGCGTTCCAAAAGCCCCCACATCCGGGGCTGAAAGCTGGTATAATGCGGTTTGCCATCGCGCTGCCACAAACGAACAAAAACCCCCAGAATGCGCGTGTTGCGCTGGGCGCCCAAGGCCCAATAGGCCTGTTCGAAATCCGTGCCCTGCCCGGTTTCCGCCATATATCGCGCCAATTCTACCGCCTCAACCTTGGGCGATACATCCCGGCGGGCATCTTCCAGCATGGACACAAGGTCATAGGCCGGATGCCCAATCAACGCGTCCTGAAAATCCAGCAGGCCAAAACGGCGCACTCCATCTTGCCCATCCAGCAGCATGATGTTTTCGGCGTGATAATCGCGCAACTCCGTCACGCTCTGCCCCTGTGCTGCGACCGGTGCCAAGGCGGCCTGCCAAGCAGCGACAAAGCTTGCTTTGTCCACATCAAGGCCAACCGCTGGACAATACCAATCGGTAAACAGGCCCACTTCATCCAGCCATTGATCCAGACCATGCGGCTTAAGGCCCGCTGGCGGCGCATGGCGATGCAACTCAATCAGAACATCGACGACGCCGGCATAAATGGGGCCTTCCAGCGTCGGGTCGGCGTCCACCGTCTCGCGCATCCGCACCGCGCCAAAATCTTCGATCAACAACAGGCCTTGGTCCAGATCGCGGTGAAGGATGCGCGGCGCGCGCAGGCCTATGCCATCCAGATAGTCTGCAACATGGATAAAGGGCCGTGGGTCTTCATGCGGCGGCGGCGCATCCATCAGGACAGCCTGACGATCGCCATCGACAATCCGGAAATAACGCCGGAACGAGGCATCCCCGGCGAGCGGCAAAATCTGTGCGCCCGCCCAACCGGCAGCGGCAAGAAACGAACCGGCACCCGCCGGCGGGATCATGGAAAGGGCCATCGATCCTCCCAAGACGGCGGCACCGTCGCTGTCAAGCGGCGGGGGCCTTCTGGCGGCACCGAAATGTGGAGACGCAGCGTTTCCGGCCATAGCCAGTCCAGCCGTTCCGGCCATTCAATCATCAAGGCGCTGTCATACAGGGCATCGTCAAGACCCAGTTCCTCCGCCTCACTGGATTTGTCGAGCCGATAGAGATCGATATGCCAAATCGGCAGCCGGACCTGTGGCGGCGCATAGGGAATGACAAGCGCAAAGCTGGGGCTGGGCGCATCCTCTTCCAACCCAAGCGCGGACAAGACACCCCGGGCAAGGCTGGTTTTGCCTGCCCCCAAATCGCCCGACAACGCGACAACATCGCCGGCGCGCAGCGCGTCCGCCAACGCTCGGCCTACCGCCTGCGTCGCGTCTAAATCTGCCAAGAAAATCTGTTTTTCAATCATGTGCGCCGCAACTCTATCTGCACAGCCGTGCCCACGCCAAGCTCTGAAATAAGGGTGAGTGTCCCCCCATGGCCTTCCACATAATGCCGGGCCAGCGGCAGGCCGATGCCCAATGCCCGCTGCCCGTCCGAATCGGCTGGCACACTGCCCCGACTAAAACGGCCCAAGGCAAGCGCCTGATCCGCGGCATCCATGCCCGGCCCATTATCGGAAATGGTCATGCGGACCCCGTCTGCATCGCCTGTTGCGTGCAGCAACACCCGGCCCCCTTCTTGGGTGTAGCGGATGGCATTGATCAGCAGATGGTCCACAGCCTGTCGCAATCGACGGGCATCGCCTGCCACCAGCCCCAATTCAAGGGGAACCTCTTGCACAAAATCAATCGACTTGGCTGCCGCACGCGCGCTTATATCTTGGGCTGCCGAAGTCAGCAGCACCGCCAGATCAACGGGCTTGCGTTCCAGCGCCGCAAGCTCGGCATCGCCTTGGGTCAGATCCAGAACATTGTCGATCAACGCCCCCAGCCGCACTGTTGATTCAAGGATGGCCGAAACATAGTCTTCGGCCATCGGGCTGATGGGCCCAGCCAGCTTGCCCTGCAACATTTCGGCAAAGCCCTGAATGGACGTCAGCGGCGTGCGCAATTCATAGCTGACATTCGCAACAAAGGCCGTCTTGATCCGGTCCGCCTCCTCCAAGGCAAGGGCGCGTTCGCGCAGGACATGTTCAATCTGGCGACTGTCGGTGATGTCCAGCATGGTAAACAGCGCCGCGCCATCGGGCAGCGGGACTGCCGCAAATTCATAATGCCGCCCATTCTTCAATTCAAAGCGGCCATGACGCTGTTTGCGCTCCACAGTTGCAGAGCGGACCAGATCGCGGATCAAGGTCGCGCGGTCTGGGCTCGACAATTTTGGGGCAACCGCCTCCACCAGCGCATCAACCCGCGGATGCGCGAGTAGAAATGCTTCGTCAAATTCCCAGACATCGCGAAACCGCGTATTCCAAGTGCTCAGTCGCCCGCTGGCTTCAAACACACCAATGGCTTCAAATAAATTGTCAAGCGTCGCCCGCCGCACGCGCAGCAGGGTGTCCCGCGCGGTGGCAAGCTGCGCGTGTTCGGTTCGGTCCTCAAAAATCGTCAGCAAGCCACCATCAGGCAGCGGCTGCGCGACAAGGCGCAAATGCTCTCCACCCGGTAGAACCCAGCTTTCCTCGATCGCGCCGTCGGCATGGGTAAACCAGCGGCGTTTGTCAGACTTCCAAGCTGGAAAATCGCGGGTCTCTGGCACACGCCGGGCCTCCCGCATCCGATCCAGAAGCCGCTCAAAATCAGGGCGTTCCGCCACCCATTCCGGCTTGAGCGCAAATAATTGCTGGAACGGGCGGTTGCAGAAAATCAGCCCATGGTCCGGCGCAAATTGGGCCACCGCGGCTGACAAGCGGTCCAACGTATCGCGCTGCGTCTCGGCAAAACGACGAAAGGCGGCGCGGGCCCGCTCTGCTTCTTCCAGATCAATTGCATAGCCGGCCACCCCTGAATCGCCCATCGGCACATCCACAATCCGCACCGATCGCCGTTCCCCCGCGATCGTTGCCGTCACCAGCCGAGAAACAATGCCCCCTTGGTCGCGCGCGTCCATCGCCCCGGCTTTGGCGTCTGCGCTATCGGTTAACTCAATCCCGCGACGCACCACATCTTCGGCGCTTTCGGCATCGACCGCCTGGACAAACGCCGCGTTGACCAGCGACAGCCGCAGGTCTGGCCCGCGATACCAGATGGGGAAGGGTGCCGCTTCCAACACGGCAGACATGGTCGCAAAGCCCTGTGTCAGTTGCGTCCTATCTTCGCGGAGCTGGCTGATTTCAGACTGGGTTTCAGTCGCGTCAAAAACCCACAGGGTCACGCCGCGCGGTCCAGCAAGACGGCCCGGCGAAATCTCTCCGCGGATGACCAGCGATCGCGTCCCGCCGCGCGGCACGACAGTTCGCGCAAAAGGGCGGGCGGTTTGGCGGGTGGCCACAATGTCGCGCTGCAAGGCCACGAAATCATCGGGCGTCAAGCCCGCGTCCGGCATTTGAAGGTCTGTCAGCCGCAACGGCATTCGGGTCAGCCCCAGCCACGCCATTAATCGGGGCTGGGCATCAATCTTGTCATCGCTGCGGACGATGATTGGGCTGGCCGGGCCGCCGTCCAGCAACAGCGTCAACTGGTCTAAATGCGTGGATGTCTGGGCTGCACGCCGCTGCTTGGCAAGGCCGGTCGCCAATGCCCAAGCGCTGACCGCCAGCCAGACAGCCATCAGCGCCCCGGCCAGAACAGCGGCGGCGGGCGAGACCATTACCATCTTGAATACGCAAAGAGGCCCGGCTCCATACCGGACCTCTTACGAAGAACAGCGGCAGAAGGAAACTGCCCGTTTTTGCTCTTTTTGGCTTAGTAGCGATAATGATCCGGCTTGAACGGGCCTTCTGCACCCACGCCGATATACGCCGCCTGCTTAGGGGTTAGCGTGGTCAGCTTGACGCCCAGCTTCTCAAGGTGAAGGGCTGCGACCTTTTCATCCAGATGCTTAGGCAGGACATAGACCTTGTTTTCATATTGCGCGTTCTTCGTGAACAGCTCGATCTGGGCCAACACCTGATTGGTGAAGGACGACGACATGACGAACGACGGGTGGCCCGTCGCACAGCCCAAATTGACCAAACGTCCCTTGGCCAGAATGATGATTTTCTTGCCATCGGGAAATTCGACAAGGTCGGTGCCGGGCTTGATTTCGTCCCACTTATAATTGGACAGCGCGGAAATCTGGATTTCGCTGTCGAAGTGGCCGATGTTGCAGACAATCGACATGGGCTTCATCGCCTTCATGTGCTCGGCCGTGATGACGTCTTCATTGCCTGTCGCCGTCACGAAGATGTCGGCGCGGTCCACCGCTTCTTCCATCGTCACGACTTCATAACCTTCCATCGCCGCCTGCAAGGCGCAGATCGGATCGATTTCGGTCACCAGCACCCGCGCGCCACCCTGACGCAGCGAGGCGGCGGAACCCTTGCCGACATCACCAAAGCCAGCAACGCAGGCAACCTTGCCCGCCAGCATGACGTCGGTCGCGCGGCGGATGGCGTCGACCAGCGATTCCTTGCAGCCATAAAGATTGTCGAACTTCGACTTGGTGACGCTGTCATTGACGTTGATCGCCGGGAAGGGCAGCTTGCCGTCCTTGGCGATCTGATACAGGCGGTGAACGCCCGTGGTCGTTTCTTCCGACACGCCCTTGATGTGCGCGACAGATGCCGTGAGATACCCCGGCTTGGCTTTCAGGAAGGCCTTGAGGGCACGGCAGAATTCAATTTCTTCGGCGTTTGACGGTTCGAACAGATCTTCGCCGGCTTCCACGCGGGCGCCCCACAGGGCGAACATGGTAGCATCGCCGCCATCGTCCAAGATCATATTGGCCGTCTGGTCGCCCCAATCAAAGATGCGGCCCACATAATCCCAATATTCAGCAAGGCTTTCGCCCTTCACCGCGAAAACGGGGATGCCCGCTGCCGCAATGGCGGCGGCGGCATGATCTTGCGTCGAAAAGATATTGCACGTGGCCCAGCGCACCTCAGCGCCCAGATCAACCAAGGTTTCGATCAACACCGCGGTCTGGATGGTCATGTGCAGCGACCCGGTAATGCGCGCACCCTTCAAGGGCTTGGACGCCCCATATTCGGCGCGCAACGCCATCAGGCCCGGCATTTCGGTTTCGGCAATTTCAATTTCCTTGCGCCCGAAATCGGCAAGGCTCAGGTCGGCGACGACATAATCATGGGCCACGGGATAATACTCCGGCATCTGTGATGAAGGCCCTGCCCTAGCCGCTCATCGCCGAGATGGCAATCCAAATATAAAGCTTTCTTTATATCCTAAGACCAGCCCGCACCGTTACGCGGTCCCTGTCATGCTGGACAATAAACGCGGATCAATGCCGCTGGCCTGAAAGGCGTGGGCCCAGCGCGCTGCCGCCGGCACGTCAAAGATAAGCGCATCATCGCCATCCGCAACGTGCCAGCCATGGTGGCGCAACTCCTCCTCCAACTGGCCCGGACCCCAACCCGCATAACCCAGCGCGACCAGCCATTGCGCGGGGCCGCGACCCGCAATGATGGCCTTTAAAACATCCTGCGTGCTGGTCAGGGCCCAGCGATCGGCGACATACAGCGTGCCATCGCCGCCCCAATCGGTGGAATGCAGCACAAACCCCCGACCCGGCTCGACAGGCCCGCCCTTATGCACCGGGACATTGGGGGCGACGCCGGGCCCAAGGCCCAGCTGATCCAGCAATTGATGAAGGCCCATATTCTCGACCACATGGCCAAGCCCAATCCCCAACGCGCCCTGTTCGTCATGCGCGCACATCGCAACAACCGCGTGGTCAAACCGAGGGTCGCCAATGCCGGGCATGGCCAGCAGCAAGCGCCCGGTCAAAAAAGGGGCATCCGTCATATGGGCCGGTATAGCGCAGCTTGCCCCTGCCGGAAATGGTCCGATCTGTCACCCGCAGCCGCTTTTGGGCGTTGATCAGCCCTCGCCGTCTGCCGAGGCGGTCGTCAGGCCCAGATCGGGCACGCCGATGGAGCGCCGCCCCCCAAAATCGGTTCGCACCACGATGAGCCCACTTTTTTCCATATGGTCAATCAAGCGCCGCACGCGCCCGGGGGACCGTGTGCCATAGGCTTGGGCCAGGGCGTCATCGCTGGGACAGGGTCGACCGGCCATGGCAGCGGCGGCAATCATCAAAAAGGGGGCAAGCACATCATCCGGCACGCGGGCGGCAATATCGCGCACCGGCTGCCAATCAGGGGCATCCGGATCGGTGATCCCGGCCATCGCCATCGCCAAATGCCGTTGAAATTCGGGCAGCCCCAGCGGCACGCGCGCCATCTTCTGCATTCGGCAGCGCACCGCAAAATCCTGATACAGCGTGGCGACAGGCTGAAACGCGCATTCCGGATCCGCCGCCATGTCTTGCAGGATCGGCCACAGATCCACGGCATCCTCCTCCGGCCCTGCGGGGTGCGCCATCGGCACGGCTGCATTGGCCGACACCTGATCCAAGATTGTCGCGCTATCGGGCGGCGGCGGGGCGGCGGACGGCGCTGGTACGGGTGTTTCATCAACCGGGTCGAACAATTTCGCCTGCAGGCTTGAGCCATCGTCGCTGGGCAGGGGCAACAGGCTGTGCGTCCCCATGCGTGTTGCCGTCTTTACGTCGCCAATGCGGATCGCAACCGGACGGCGGCAAATCGCCGGGCCCAGTGCCAAAAATTGCCCCCGATCCAGATCCCGAATGGCTTCGGCCTGACGCCGTTCCATCCCCAGCAGATCGGCCGCGCGGGCCATATCAATATCTAGAAAGGTCCGCCCCATCAGAAAATTCGATGCTTCAGCCGCGACGTTCTTGGCCAGTTTTGCCAAACGCTGGGTGGCGATGATCCCGGCCAGCCCGCGCTTGCGCCCGCGGCACATCAAATTGGTCATCGCGCCAAGGCTCAGGCGGCGTGTCTCGTCGCTGACATCGCCCGCAACCGCAGGCGCAAACATTTGCGCTTCATCCACCACGACAAGCGCCGGGTACCAATGGGTGCGCGGCGCATCGAACATGGTCGACAAAAAGGCAGCGGCACAGCGCATCTGCGCCTCCAGCTCCAGATTATCCAGCGCCAGCACCACCGAGGCGCGATGCTCGCGCACGCGCGCTGCCATCTTCACAATCTCGCGCGCGTCATAGGCCCCGGCATCGATGACGATATGGCCAAAGGCATCCGCCAGCGTTACGAAATCACCCTCTGGATCGATCACGATCTGCTGAACAAGGCCCGCGCTTTCTTCCAACAGGCGGCGCAGCAGGTGCGACTTTCCTGACCCGCTATTGCCTTGAACCAGCAAGCGGGTGGCCAGCAATTCCTCGATGTCGATCTGGACCGATGCCCCCAGGCTGTCGGTGCCAATGTCTATGGTCGCCTTCACCCGAGCGGCCATGGCGGACGCCAACCGCACGGGCAAGCCCAGACAGCTGCAAGGCACAGATCAGATGTGCAAAACAGGCGGCGGGGGTTCTGCCAGATGTGCACTACCCAAGGTCGATTTCATCCATTAGGACAGGGGCATGAGCAGAAGCGGGCAGCGGCGGGTGACCGCCTATGATATCGCCTATAAATTGGGCATCGCCCAGTCGACGGTGTCGCGCGCGCTCAATGGCAGCAAGAATGTCAGTCCGGCTATGCGCCAGCGCGTCCTGCTCGCCGCGAAAGAGCTGAACTATTCGGTCAACCAAACCGCCGCCCGGCTGCGCACCAAAAGCACGCGCACGCTGGCGCTGGTGGTTCTGCACCGCCCGGATGAGGGACCGACCGAGATCAACCCCTTTTACTTCTCGCTGCTCGGCTGTGTCGGCGCGTCGGCGGCCGCGCGGGGTTATGACCTGTTGGTCTCCTTTCAGGATGTCGGCGGGCCCATGTTCGGCTATTATGAAGACAGTCGCCAGGCCGATGGGTTGATCGTCATCGGCAGTTCCCAGAATGAGGACGCCTGGCGCTATTTCAAGGGCATTGCCGATGATGGCTATGCCGTCGTCTTTTTCGGCTCCCCTTATGCAACCGAAACCGCCATCCGCGCCGACAACCGGACAGGCGGCGCAATGGCCGCGCAGCATCTGATCGATCAGGGCTGTCGCAAGATCGCCTATATCGGGCCGCTGCCGCCCGCCCAGCAACAGTTTGAAGCGCGCTATGCTGGCTTTGCCGAGGCCCTATCCAATCAGGGTTTGATACCCGTTTCGGCGCGCTTCCCGGCAGATGGCTCCAAGGAAGAACAGGGCGCAGCCGCGATTGATGACCTGTTGGCCAACCATCCCGATGTGGATGGCATTTTTGCTGTGACCGACCTGTTCGCCATTGGCGCGTTACAGCGGCTTCAGGCGCGCGGCATTGATGTGCCGGGCCAGATGGCGCTGGTTGGCTTTGATGGCATCCGGGCGGGGCTTTATGCCTACCCCACGCTCACCACCATTGAACAAGACCTTGGCCGCGCGGGCGAAATGCTGGTGGACCATGTCATCGCGGCAATCGATGATCGGACGCCCAGCAGCGCGTTCGTGCCCGTAAACCTGCAAATCCGCGGCAGCAGTCGCCGCTAAACAGGGCAAGCTCATTCGCGCGATCAGGCCATACCCTTGGCAAGGTCGATGCGCGAGGCATCCCCAATCTGGGACCCACCGTCGCAATCGAGGATCGTGCCCGTGATATAAGCGGCGGCCGGTGAGGAGAGAAAGACCG